>JBDKHP010000204.1:0-2799 GCA_039797645.1 Bacteroidota bacterium | reverse complement strand
CAACTGTAATCTTGTGCTGTTTTGAGGCTGGCGACAGGATAGAAACAACACCAACGTATCGACAGCCAGAAACTATACCATAGACTTCGCGTAGTAAGTCAAAATGTGGTGGGCTAACTCTCAATCGAATGTGAAGGGACAGAGTTGTTCCGTAGTATAATAGCCCCAACCAGATGTTGACAAACGCGGACAAGCATCTCGAAAACAATTCCTTATTTTTTGTCGTCTGGCTAGGAGTGTGTCTATCTTTTTGAATGTATATATCTGATTTTCAATATATATGCGTGTAATGGTGTGTCGTCATGAAGTGTTGCCCAAAATAAATTGTATATTTGTTGAAAGCGTTGGGTGTTTTGCTTGCTTTTACCAAAATCGGTGGTGGGCTTTATATTCTGTTTTGTGAAATATGCCCTGTATCAGTGATTTCGTTTAACTATAAAGTTGAATAAGTGAAAGATGACGTTATAATTCAAGGATTGAAACGCCGAGAAAAAATTGTTTTCGATTACGTTTTTAATTATTATTATTCATCTCTTTGTGCATTTTCTGTGCGGTATGTGCAGGATCGCAGGGTGGCGGAAGATCTTGTGCAGGATTTTTTTGTATTTTTATGGCTGGAATGCCACAATCTTACGGTTCGCGTTTCTTTAAAATCCTATCTTTTTTCGGCAATCAAGAATAGATCTTTGGATATACTGAAACATCAGAAGGTTACTGAAAAGTACCGAGCGCATATTTTGCAGACTGCAAGTCTGGATGAGGATGCTGTGGGTGATTTTTTGGCTGAATCTGAATTGAGAAAAGTTATTCAAATAAGTATGGGCAAACTGCCGCCTCGTTGCCGAGAAATTTTTGAGTTGAGTCGGGTTCAAGGTCTCTCTAATCAGGAGATTTCTGAGCGATTAGATCTCTCAAAGCGTACTGTGGAATTGCAAATTAGCAATTCGTTGAAAATATTGCGCGGCGAACTTGCTGATTATCTGCCCATTTGGATTGTTGTTTGGCTCTTACAATGATTTCTTTGTAATTTATATATGTGTGTCTGGTCGCTTTGTCGTCTTACTTATGAACGGGTAGGATGGCAATGCCTTATTTCAAATTTTGAACAATGGAAAATAATTTCAGTGAAATAGAAGAACTACTGGTTGGCTATTTGTCGGGCGATTTGTCTGAGGTGGATCGGTTAATTGTTGACCAATGGCGGGCAGCGTCGTCGGAGAATGAGAAAGTTTTTCAGGAATGGAAATATGCTTGGAATGCGCAACCTTTATTGAGCGAGATGGAACAATTTGATTCCTTTGCAGCTTTACGCAAAATAAATAAACGTTTTGAGTTAAATAATTATTCAAAATTAGTTAATTCAGTGCAGCGTATAGCTGCTATTTTTCTGATTCCTATTGCTATTTATACTGCATATATTACGGTTCGTAATTCGGATTTGAGCGCCGAATTGTCAAAGGAACCAGCTACGCAAATTGTGAGTGCTCGGCAAGGTATGGTGTCGCAATTTATGCTTGACGATGGCACAAAAGTCTGGCTAAATTCAGGCTCTTCGTTGGAATTTCCACTCCGATTTAAGGGTAAAACAAGACCCGTAAAATTGATTGGGGAGGCTTTTTTCGATGTGGTAAAGAATCCGAACCAGCCCTTTGTTGTACATGCGCATGAATTGAATTTGGAGGTTTTGGGTACGTCGTTTACGGTAGCTAGTTACGATAGCGACTCGGTTTCTGATGTAGTCTTGGTAACAGGAAAAGTGAAACTTTCGGCAACCTACTCCTCAAAAAACAAAGAATTGGGTTTGTTGATGCCCGGACAGCGTTCGGTGTACAATAGAAGGAGACAACAAGCTGTTTTTGAGAATGTTGATGTTGAAAAATACATAACTTGGCGGCAGGGCAATCTTGTGTTTCGCGACGACCCAATGAGTGAAGTGGTGAAGCGTTTGGGACGTTGGTTTAATGTTGATATTGTTATGGACGCGCCAGAATTAGCGGATTATACCTATACAGCGACTTTTCGAAATGAAGGGCTAGAAAAGGTGTTGCAGCTGTTGAAAATGTCTGCACCGATTGATTATAGAATACAAGAACCAAAAAATTTGAAAAATGGTGAGTTTTCGAGGCAGAAAATATTTTTAATTAAAAAAAGTAAATATTAATTATAAATGAGAAGTCGGAGCTGATACTGGACATATCAACGCCGACTCAAACCGGATTTCTTTTTACGAGAAAGATCTCCGTATCAAATTGTTCTAACTAAAAAACATGTCAAAGGTATGGAAAAAAAGTTATGTTTAACAAGGTGGTGGCCTAAAAATGACTACCTCAGAAAAACCCTGAAGATTATGAAACTAAGCTTACTCTTCATTGTGTTGTCGATGAATTATATGTATGCCGATAACGGGTATGCACAATCTACCCGTCTCAATATGAATATGAAGGATGCTTCCGTGAAGGAGGTGTTGAAAAATATTGAGGAGAATAGTGATTTTTTCTTTTTGTACAACAGTAAATTGGTAGATGTTGACAGAATTGTAAATGTGCAATTCGAGAATAAAAATATTTCGGAAGTTTTAAAATTCTTGTTTCGCAATACTGAAGTTGCTTACGCAGTTGTCGATAAACAAATCGTATTGACAAACAAAGCTAATTTAGATAGCTTCGGAAAGTTTGGTGGAATTCGGTCTGGCCAAGCTACCGTAAGTGGAACGGTGGTATCTGCTACCGATGGTATTGCAATTCCCGGAGTGAGTATCCTTGAAAAAGGTACGAGTAATGGAACAATTTCTGGTATGGA
>JBDKHP010000203.1:0-4081 GCA_039797645.1 Bacteroidota bacterium | reverse complement strand
TTTTTTACCGATGGGTTTGGGTGTAAGGCTATGCGATTGCATAAAATGGATCGGCAAAGATAGCTTATTATCCTAAATCTGGGTTTTGCATAGTGATATTAACTTTTGGTGTGTTAATTTTGACATTGTGGGCACTATTCATACTTTTGTCCAGTTTTTTTGAGGTGAGGGCAGTAGTAGCCCAAAGACTCTAATTCATCGACAAAACTCGATTTTGTTGCGCTATTAACGTAACCAAATTTTCACATCCGTACAAGCAAATAGATACTCTGAAATTATCGTAATCTCAACTACAACCATTTTCGATATTCATTCGTCATTAGGGCAAAGGATATTTCGGTACGAAACATGGGGAGTAGGGAGCAATAACAACGCCCATGAAGGAAGAGCCGTATTCAGATGAACAATTAATAGACGGTTGTGTCCGTAACAAGCGACCTTTTCAGGCTGCTTTATACGAGCGATACGCTTCAAAAATGTATCCGATATGCCTGAATTATTGTAAAGAGAGAGAGGCAGCACAAGATGTGCTTCAAGATGCATTTATGAAAATTTTTGATAAAATAAAAGACTTTAAAAACCAAGGGAATCTTGAAGGTTGGATTCGTAGAATTGTTGTGAATACTGCGATTGACTCACTGAGAAAGGTGGTGCGGCAGCAGAATTTCATACAAGAAGAGATGAAAGGTAAAGAAGAACATGCAGAAAGTTTTTTATCTAATTTCGACATTAATATTATTTACGATGCAATTCGGATTTTACCCGAGGGAGCTAAACTGATTTTTAATTTATATGCACTAGAAGGTTACTCTCATAAAGAGATTGCCGAAAGACTCGAAATAAGCGAAGGTACTTCAAAATCGCAATATAGTAGGGCTAAGATGTTGTTACAGAATCATTTGTATGAATTCAGACTCAAATAACGAACTAGAAAGCTTTTATAAGCAAACGATTGAGGCCTTGCGTGAGGCTCCTCCTAGTTTCGTATGGGATCAGATTGAGACTAAACTAGATGTGCGCGATGTTTGGTTGCGTATTGAGACCAAACTGGAGGCGCAGAAGATTGAGCAACGAAGTGTGCAATTACGACGTGTTAGTCGCTGGGTGGCTGCTGCTGTTATTCTGGTGATGGTGTCGCTAGCGCAGCCTATTGGTCGGCAAAGTGTACAAATTAAACATACGCCTCGTATGGCCACGGCGGCTATTGTTGAACCGCAAAGTAGGCGCGAAAGGCTTGTTGCCGCTGAGGCCAGTGGTGCGGCTAATTCGGGTGGTAAAGTATCGCAGCCATTGTTGAGTGCAGAAAAATGGGCGGCGGCTTACACCCAAGTTAAGAGAAGAAAGATTCAGAATAATAATCAGTTGGCCTTGGTTGAAACCATGGATCTTGGCCATGAGCAACAAACGTTGAGCCAGCAAGAGGAGCGAAATCTTTTTGCGCATACTTGGTCGCGTGGTATGGAATACCTTGCGCCAATTTCGGAGTGCATACTTGGCGATGCGTATTATGATCAGTTGCCGTTTCGCAAACGGGTGCGTATAGGTATAATTGGTTCGATTAGTAACAACTGGATGCTTACGCGGACGCAAGTTTTGTCAACGAATCAGACTAGCTTTGCACTCAATTCTTTGGGGGGTGCAGGTAGAAACTTTGGTGTGATTACGACTCTCGATTTAGACAGAAATCTCAGTTTACAGGCAGAGGTGATGCGGGTTGAAACCAACCAGCGTGTATCTGAAACATACGGTAATCGGTTTACGCCGATGCGCTTAAATATGCGGTATCTAACTGCAAGCTTTCTGGGAGTTTACCGTCATAACCATTCGCTTGAAGGGTATAATGCGTCGTTTAACGTTGTAGGCGGGCTTTCGTTTGCGCGCTTAATGGATGCGCAAAAAGAGACGTCTGATTCTAAAATAAATGTAGCCGACAATTATACGAAGCGTTTGGCTGGTTTGTCGTTCGGGTTGGAATATGAAGTTGAGCCACTAGAGAATTGGTCGGCAACGCTTGGGGTTCGTTCTAATTATGCACTTAATAGTATTGAAAAGGAAGCTACTGATGTGGCTGAAATTCGGAGAGTGGATACTTTTATGTGGGGTATGTATCTTACGGTAAAGTACACGATTTACTAATCTGAATTGCTTGATTTTTTTGTTGGCCTGGATTGATTGCATTGGGTTTTAGGGTGGTGTGTGCTTTACATGGCCAAAGGCCAACTGATGATTTTGCCCCGCGCACCTACGGCGTTACAAGTGGTGCTGCGGCTACAACTAGCCCGGATCGCGGCAAGTAGCCCACAGCGATGAACAGCAATATCCTTTTTTACTGCGGCTCAATTGAAATACAGGGGCGGCCAAGTGACGGGGTTCCCGTGCGCGAGGACTACTGCTAAGAGCCGGTAGCCGCCTTTACAAATATTGTTGAGTTACAGCTCCTTATTCTTATTTTTATTTTTTTTCGGCGAGTCAGAGGGAAGTATTCTTGGAGAAATAAGTGCTTGTTCGTGTGGGCTGCCAAGCAAAGTTGGGTATAAAAATTACGTGTAATTGTATTTCGGGCATTTAAAGGTTTGAAAAGCAAAAGAAAAACCGTACTTTTGCGGCGATTTTATCAGCATAAAGTCTCACTTATTAAATTAAAAAACAAAAAAAGGTTCATGTCAGAACAAGAAAACATCGTAGAAGAAGTAACACAAGTTACCAATGTAGGCCCAATCGAAGACTTTGATTGGGGTAGTATTGACAAAAAAGGCGAAGGATACTCTCCCGCCAAACGTAAAGAACTTGAAGATCTTTACTCGGGTACGCTCTCTACTATTACAGAGAACGAAGTAATTGAAGGAGCAGTAATTGGAATCAACGCTCGCGAGGTAATCGTAAACATCGGTTACAAATCTGAAGGCATCATTTCCCTTAACGAGTTCCGTTACAACCCAGAACTAAAAATTGGCGATTCAGTAGAAATCTACGTAGAAAGCCAAGAAGACAGAAGTGGCCAACTCGTATTGTCGCACAAAAAAGCCCGCGCATTGCGCTCATGGGATCGTGTGAACGAGTCACTAGAAAAAGACGAAATCATTAAAGGTTTCATCAAGTGTCGTACAAAAGGTGGTATGATTGTGGATGTATTCGGCATCGAAGCATTCTTACCAGGTTCACAAATCGATGTGAAACCGATCCGCGATTACGATATTTATGTAGGTAAAACAATGGAGTTCAAGGTTGTGAAAATCAACCACGAATTTAAAAACGTTGTGGTATCGCACAAAGCGCTTATCGAAGCTGAACTTGAGCAACAGAAAAAAGAAATCATCGCGAAACTCGAAAAAGGTCAGGTACTTGAAGGTACAGTTAAAAACATCACTTCTTACGGTGTATTTATCGACTTGGGCGGCGTAGATGGTCTTATCCACATTACCGATCTTTCTTGGGGTCGTGTGTCTCACCCAGAAGAAATCGTTCAACTCGATCAGAAATTGAACGTAGTTATTCTTGATTTCGACGACGAGAAAAAACGTATTGCTCTTGGTCTTAAACAACTTACGCCACACCCATGGGATGCACTTGATACCAATCTTAAAATTGGTGACAAAGTTAAAGGCCGCGTAGTGGTAATGGCAGACTATGGTGCGTTTGTAGAAATTGCTCCAGGTGTAGAAGGTCTTATCCACGTATCAGAAATGTCTTGGTCGCAGCACCTACGTTCGGCACAAGAGTTTATGAAAGTAAGCGACGAAGTAGAAGCTGTAATTCTTACTTTAGACCGCGACGAGCGCAAAATGTCGTTGGGTATCAAACAATTGCGCGTTGATCCATGGTCTCTTATCGAGAATAAATATTCTGTAGAATCCAGACATAAAGCTATTGTTCGCAACTTCACCAACTTTGGTGTATTTGTAGAGATAGAAGAAGGTGTGGATGGTTTGATTCACATTTCAGATCTATCGTGGACAAAAAAAATCAAACATCCAGCAGAATTTACGAACATCGCTGATTCGATCGAAGTTGTGGTACTAGAAATAGACAAAGACAACCGTCGTTTGAGCCTTGGTCACAAACAACTTGAAGACAATCCATG
>JBDKHP010000202.1:0-4474 GCA_039797645.1 Bacteroidota bacterium | reverse complement strand
CCCTTTATTCTGGAAGTCCGATCTCATAATGCGAAGATATATACATTTTGTTATCGTTAGTACTGCTTCTCTACCATCCGTAGCAAAAAATAAAGATGCTACCCTACCATGGAATTATCTGGCACGATTCAAAAAAAACACCCACATTTGTTGGCAAAACACGATACAGCATGTCTCAGTACACAATAAAACGACTCAAGCTACACTTTAGCATTACCGCAATAGCCTGCCTTGTAAGCATTTCAATATCCGCACAAACGCTCACCGACACAATAATGCTTCGTGAAGTGAAAGTCCAAGCCACTCCCCTACTCAACAAAGACCAAGCAAGTGGCAAACGAAGTCAGATAGACTCTATGGCACTCCAAAACCACCGAGGTGGCAACCTTGGCGAACTGCTCACAGCCACAAGCCCTGTGTTCATTAAGAACTATGGCAGAGGCGCACTCTCTACAATTTCGATTCGGGGCACAGCGCCATCGCACACACGTGTAAGCTGGAACGACATCGAACTGAGCAACCCCATGCTCGGAATGACAGATTTCTCTCTCATACCCGTCTATCTGATCGACAAAGTAGAGATCGACTACGGCGCAGCATCAATGAGCCAGACTTCGGGAGCACTTGGTGGTGCTGTGCAGCTCCAAAGCAAGCCCGATTGGACCAATAAATTCACCGTGAAGCTACTACAAGCAATAGGCAGCTACCAAAGTTTCGACGAATTTGCACGCATCCAGTTTAGCACCCCAAAATTCCTGTCGGTAAGCAAACTGCTCTATAAAAGCTCGGTCAATAATTTCAGCTACCGCAACAAACTCTCGCCCAACATCGACCCACAAACAGGAGCACTCAGCTACAACACACAGACAAACCGCAACGCTGGGTATTCGCTCGCTGCTGCCATGCAAGACGTGTACTTCCGTCCGAATCCGAAGTTATTTGGCCAGATGCACATCTGGCTGCAACAATCTGAGCGAAGCCTCCCGCAACTAGAAACGAACGAATCGCTTCAAGACCAAAGCCAAAACACCCAAACCGACAACACAATGCGCCTTGCCACACAATGGAAGTATTACAACGGGCCGCACCGCTTTCATACCAAACTCAGCATCGCCTTCAACCAACTCGACTACCAGCTAAAGATTCAAAACGGAGGGTTCGATAACATTCACACACAAATAGACAGCCACAGTAAAGTAATCACCACCAATGCCGAACTCGGCTACAACCGTGCATGGGGCGAAAAAATACAGCTCGACATAAACGCCAACACCAAAGCCGACAAAGTAAACTCCCTCGAAAGTGTAACCCAAAGCGGCTACCACAAAACCCGGCAACAACACGCCCTCTACGCAGGTCTGTCGCTACAAGCCAGCAAAAGTATTGTAACCAAAATCAGTCTTCGGCAAGAAATCTACGACACCCGCATCAGCAAACCCGTCGGCAACGTGGGCATACAATGGCAGCCACTCGCCACGCACAACTGGATACTCAAGGTCAGCGCAGCCTACAACGAACACAAGCCGAGCCTCAACGACTTATACTTCCAACCTGGAGGCAACCCAAATCTCAAAACCGAAACCAGCACAAACATCGAATTCGGCACAAGTTACCAATACGAAAACAGCCTATTGGGCTACAGCACCGACCTAAGCATATACCACGCCCCCGTCAGAAACTGGATACTCTGGCTACCCAACCCACGCGGATTTTGGGAACCCACCAATGTAGATAAAGTACGCACCTACGGACTCGAATACAACCTCCAAGCACACTACAACATCAACCACTGGAAATTTAGCACCAAAGCCAACTTCGGACTAAACTACTCTCTCAATTATGGCGCACCCAACCACTGGGCCGACGCATCGCTTGGCAAACAACTACCCTATATACCACGTAGATCCGCCAACGCAACCGCAACCATCGGCTACAAACAATGGGATCTGAACTACAACTTCAGTCACTACAGCAAGCGCTACACCACCACCAGCAACGAAACCGAAACAAGCCTCGACTACCTCTACCCCTACTACATGAGCGACCTCAGCCTCAGCTACCAAACCGCAATTCGCAAAAGCAAACTCCAGCTCGAACTCAAAATCTACAACCTCCTCGACGAAGAATACCACACCGTGCTCCAACGCCCCATGCCCGGCATCAACGCCCAATTCACCATCGCCCTCAGTTACTAAGCACAAAATAGCCGCATAAGTAACAAGCAGCCACCCTCGTTCGTTTTACCAAAGTCTGGCTCAACCAAACTTTAACACTTTAGAGATATGAAAAAAATAATCAGTATGCTACTCCTGCTTCTAATAAGCACGCAGCTCATACACGCCCAAGCAAAAGTACAAGTCGCCATACTTCTCGACACCAGCAACAGCATGGACGGACTCATAGAACAAGCCAAATCCCAACTCTGGAAAATCGTAAACGAGCTATCCACAGCCCGCTACGAAGGCAAAGAACCCAAGCTCGAAATCGCACTCTACGAATACGGCAGCGACAACCTAAGCGTACGCACAGGCTACATCCGTAAACTATCCGACCTAGCCACCGACCTCGACAAAATCTCCAAATCCCTCTTCGAACTCAAAACCAACGGCGGCAGCGAATACTGCGGCAACGTAATCGACACCGCCGTAAAATCCCTCGAATGGAGCAAAGCCGACAACGATCTCCACATGATATTCATCGCCGGCAACGAAACCTTCGAGCAAGGCCCAATTAATTACCGCGAAGCAATCGCCTACGCCAAAGGCAAAGGCATCGTCGTAAACACCATCTACTGTGGCAATTGGGATCAAGGCGTATCCGAAAAATGGAAAGACGCAGCCCTCGCCGGCCAAGGCGAATACCTCAACATAGACCAAGACAAAAAAACCGTCTATATCGCCACCCCATTCGACAAAAAAATACTCGACCTCAACCAACGACTCAACCAAACCTACTACGGCTACGGCAGCAAAGGCCAAGAGCGCAAAATAATGCAAACTGCCCAAGACAACAACGCCGTACAATACAGCCAAGAGAACATGGTATCCCGCGCCATCTCCAAATCCAAAAAAGCCTACAACAACGCCACCTGGGATCTTGTGGACGCCTACACAGATGACAAAAAATTTGTCGATAACGTAAAACAAGCCGACCTACCCCAAGAATTCCAAGGCAAAACCAAGGCACAGCTCACCACCGAACTCGACAAACTCGTAAAAGAACGCGCCCAAATCCTCGCCGAAATCGCAGCACTCGAAAAAAGCCGCGAAAAATTTCAACAAGAAGAAATGGCCAAACAAGGCATCGACGCCGACAAAACCCTCGACCAAGCCGTCATGAAATCAGTAAAAAAACAAGCCATCGCCAAGAAATACACCTTCTAACAAAACGCACAAAAAAAAGCCCGACACTTCCCCAAGCGTCGGGCTTTTCAATTTCAGCACAGCCAAAGAAACCCATCCGAACGAAAAAAAAATAAAAATAAAAATAAGGAGCGGGAACGAAACAGTACTTATATACGGCGGCTACCGGCTATCCGCTTGTAGTCCTCGCTGGAGGGAACGAAATCACTAGGCCGCCCGTGTATTCCAATCCAAGCCTTTCATAAACTGACACATCCGTTCGCCAGCTGTGGGCTACCGCTACTATCCGGGCTAGGCCGATCGGCAGCACCCTTTGTAACGCCGTAGGTACGCTGGGCCAACACTTTACCTTGGCCTGCGGCCATGTGGCCTTATCGTACTCCAAGCCTACGGCTTGGCTGAAAACCACACTACACACTATCCCAAAACCCAAAGTAAAAAAGCAGCACAAAACGGACAAAATTCATCCCAACCAAACGCCCACATCCGAATCTAAAACAATACATTTGCACAAAGCGTAGCCGAAGTATAGTAAAATACAAAAACCGAATAAGCACCAGTAAAATCCAGAAAGCTAAGCTATATAAGAGCACATTGCCGTTTTCGCACCATAACAAGACAAAAAACGCTTTTGTTGTTGGAAGAATAGTACGAAAAAAAATATTATAATAAGTTGCAGATTAACGAGTTCCACACACAAACTAAAAAATAAAAGTTGAGGCAAATAAAAAAATTGCGAATAATAACAATAATTGAATGAGCAAAAGAACAAATTTTTGATATTTTGTGAAATTAAAGTGTCAGATGCACAGGATTATATATAAATTAGTAATTCTGCCACAATTCAAGCAACTGCAAAGGTATTAAAAGAGAAAAAATTAGAATAATGTTAAATAATTTAGGAATTATAATAGGCAAAGATACAAAAGCTGGAAATATATTCGAGAGTTTATTTCCAAACTGTATGAATGTTGACTATGAAAAACCATCTGAATATGTATCAATTCATTGGGATAAATACCTTCAGTCTGCAAATAGAAATTCAAGTATAAACGGTAAAATTTTCGAATACATTTTGGCCACACTTTGCATTCGTGAAAACATTTTACCTA
>JBDKHP010000201.1:0-6442 GCA_039797645.1 Bacteroidota bacterium | reverse complement strand
GTGCTGTGGGCTACTTGCCGCGATCCGGGCTAGTTCGGTCGGCAGCTCCATCTGCAACGCCGTAAGTGCGCGGGGCAAGCCTAGTCAGTTGGCCTATGGCCATGTAACAAAAGCAACAATCTCTGCAAAAAAATACGTACCACAATTGGCTACAAAGATTTCAGCCTTGAAATTTTGCATCTCGCGTTTCCATACAGAATAACAACAAGTTGCTACAATGCTGTAAATCTAACTGTTAGCTTCAAACAATAGGGTTGCATCGACGCCCTATCCTAACCCACAGCAACTACATACCAATGCTACATTTGGCTGGTAGTTCCAGCTCCTCCTAAAGAACATAGGAACTCAAATTATATCTCACAAGATTGCGGTGGTTTTGTTAAATCCTATCCCACAGCGGGTTACAAAAAATGCGACCTAAAATATTTTAGCCACAAAGCCCTAAAAATGGCGTTAAAAACGAAAAACTGTTTGAGCCACCTAGCTTACCAAAAAGAAAATCGGCTTGCCAATTGAAAGGCAAGTAGAAAGCAGAAGCGATGGGGCGAGTTTATTTTTGTTTAGCCATTTTTTGGCTTTGGGGCGTTAAGAAAACATTTCAGCCTTAACCTCTTGCATCTTTTGCGTCAAGGAGTCCACTCTAAAAACATTCTTAAGAATAACTATCATGTATTCAAGGTATTATGCATTATAAAAATTCGTGCATTCGTGGCGAACATACTTTTCAAATCACAAATTTTCTTAATCACCCCAATACCCGACACAAAACTTAGCAAAAAGGCCCTAATTTTAGGAAGCAAATTCATTCTGTTTTGCTGCTACAAATGCCAGATAAGTATCTTATACACAAACCCGTTCTTAACTTCAAACAACTACCCATGTCGAAACAAAAAACCACCGTAATCGGGCTATTTCTTCTCGCCCTAACAATCAACCTGCACGCCCAACAAGTAGTTAGTAAAGAGAAATTTCACACCAACGAACAGATGGAAAACGACATAGGCTACACCCAAGCCGTGAAAGTAGGCAACACGCTCTATATCTCTGGAGCAGTAGGTTGGGGTACAATGCACGAAGCCATAAAAATCGTGTACGACGAACTACGCACTACGCTAAAGCATTACAATGCTGACTTCAGCAATGTGGTAAAAGAGAATCTTTATTCGCCCGTTCTCGATTCCTTAATTGCCCACAAAGAACTCCGTAAACCATATTACAACAACGATTACCCCGCAGCAACTTGGGTAGAAGTAAAACGCCTCTATAATGCCGACCTCGTACTCGAGGTTGAAGTGATAGCAGTTTTGCCCAAACTTAAAAAGCATAAGTAACACACAGGTCAATCTATCGGATATTATGGTTGAGATAATAACCCAACCCAATTCACGCGTAGATACTTACTAAGAGCAACTAAAGCACCACCAACCGACGCACAACCCCCGAAATTATAGCCTTTCGTTCTTTAGTTTGCAAAAAGAATCAGATTATCCTGCAATCTTATTGGCAGGCTTCAACCGAAAGTTTAATTTTGTGGCGTTTTAAATGCGTAATCACATAACACACAAATATATGAATGGAAAGAAAACATTGCTCATGATCCTAGATGGATGGGGCATTGGTAATGGCACAAAATCTGACGTAATTGCTACAGTCGGTGCGCCTTATATCGACTCTTTAAAAGCAAAATATCCAAATTCACAGCTTCTTACCGACGGTGTAAACGTAGGCTTGCCCGAAGGCCAAATGGGAAACTCAGAAGTAGGCCACCTCAATATTGGCGCAGGTAGAGTTGTGTATCAGGATTTGGTAAAAATCAACCTAGATATTGCCGATGGTAGTTTCTTTAAACTCCCTGCCCTTACTGAGGCAATGGAATATGCCAAAGCAAACGACAAAGCCGTTCACTTTATCGGTCTTATTTCCGATGGTGGTGTACACTCCGTAGATTCGCATCTGTATGCCCTTTGCGACATGACGAAAAACTACGGACTGAACAAAGTGTTTATTCACGCTCTTACCGATGGCCGCGATACCGACCCACGTAGTGGACTAGGTTTTATTCAAAATCTCGAAAATCACTTAGCAACATCAAACGGCCAAATTGCGACTATTCTAGGCCGCTACTACGGCATGGATCGCGACAAACGTTGGGAACGTGTAAAAATAGCGTACGATTTAATGGTTCATGGTACGGGTACGGCGTTTACCGACAGTGTGGCTGTGATGAAAGATTCTTACGCAAGCGACAAAACCGACGAGTTTGTACAACCCCACGTGCGTGTGGATGCCAATGGTAATGCTGTGGGTAAAATTCAGGCTGGCGATGTGGTTATTTGCTTCAACTACCGTACCGACCGTTTGCGCCAAACTACTGTGGTGCTTACCCAACAGGATATGCCCGAACACGGCATGGCAACTTTGCCACTACACTACGTTACGATGACGCGTTACGACGAATCTTTCAGCGGCGTAATTACTGTGTACGATAAAGACAACTTGCTTAACACCATGGGCGAACTTGTTTCTAAATTGGGTAAAAAACAACTCCGTATTGCTGAGACTGAAAAATTTGCCCACGTTACTTTCTTCTTTTCTGGTGGCAGAAACGACGAGTTTCAAGGCGAAGAGCGTATTTTGGTACAATCGCCCAAAGTAGCAACTTACGATTTGCAGCCCGAAATGAGTGCACTCATTGTGGCCGACAAACTCGAAGCGGCTTTGGATACGCAGAAGTACGATTTTATTTGCCTCAACTATGCGAACGGCGATATGATTGGCCATACGGGTATTTACGAAGCGATTAGCAAAGCTGTTAAAACGATTGATGCGGTTGTAAAACAGTCTGTAGAAGCTGCTCTTAAAAATGGTTACGAAGTTGTGATTATTGCCGACCACGGTAATGCTGATTTCGCTGTAAACGAAGATGGTTCGCCAAACACAGCGCACTCGTTGAATCCTGTTCCTTGTATCGTGGTTTCAGATCGGTTTAGTACGGTGGCAAATGGTAGATTGGCCGACGTGGCCCCTACACTTTTGAAACTGATGGGTATTGAGCAACCTGCTGAAATGACAGGACTTGCCTTGGTGTAGTTTTCGGGTAAAATTTGATATGGCCGAATTTTCATTCTGAAAGTTCGGCCTTTCTATTTGGGGCTATTGTGTGACATAGCCATAGGCTAACCGGAAGTTTTTGCCCAGCGTACCTACGGCGTCGCAGACGGTGCTGCCGCCCCAACTAGCCCGGATCGCGGCAAGTAGCCCACAGCACGTGTGAGGTGGCCGTTGGTGCTGCCGATCAATTGAAAAACTACGGTGGCCAAGTGTTGCCGTACCCGTTGCGAGGACTACTGCTAAGAGCCGGTAGCCGCCTTTACAAATATTGTTAGGCTACAGCTCCTTATCCTTATTTTTATTTTTTTTCATCTGCTTGGACTCGATTTTATGGGAGTGGATGGTGTTTTTTTGTGCTTTCTTGGTAGGCACCCAATACAAATAAGTTATGGGCATAGAATTGTGCGACTTTAAAAATTCGCAACAGCTTCATTATAAACACAATAAACAAGGCAAAACTATCCATTCATCTTTTTCAAATGCTTAGGTCGTGTGCTTGGGTAGGTAAAGTGTACGGAATCGGTGTGCCTGAAGGTTTGCGACGAATGGGACTTTGCCTTTAAAAAGCCTCAATTTTGGTTTGTGCCAAAATTGGGGCTTTTTAAAATTGTGGGATACTCCGGAATGCTATTCCTTATTTGCGCCCCAAAGTGCTGATCCGTCGCCAAGGATTTCTTTTTTCCAGACAGGGACTTTGCTCTTAATTTCATCGACAATTGCGGGGAGGGCTTTGAAAGCTTCCTTGCGGTGACCTCCTGATACGATTACTAACAAAGCGGTTTGACCTACGGGTACCATCCCCACGGCGTGTAGCATGGTAATTTGTTGAAGGTCGGGGTAAAGTACCAGAAAATGGTCTAGTATTTTCTCGAACTCTGCCTCTACCATTTCCGCATAGGCTGAATATTCAATGCCAATAACCGATTTGCCTTCCAGAATGTCGGCACGTACACGTCCTAAGAATAGTGCTTGGCCGCCGATTACGTCGGAGCATAAGTCTTGCTGTAGGAGTTCTGAAATTTTTCGATCAGAAATAGGGCCTTGATGCAAAAAAATGCGTTCGGTAGTAGCCATTACTTAGATGATAAAATTGGAACTAATGGAGCGATAGCTGTACACATTTGTAATTACATTCGAGAATAATTCGGCCACAGAGAGTGTTCTAATTTTTGTACAACCGTGCAATTGAGGGATACTGTCGGTTGTAATTAACTCTGTGATTGACGAGTTTTCAATTCGTTCGATGGCTGGACCCGAAAGTACTGCGTGCGATGCCAATGCGCGTACACTGAGAGCTCCGCCATCCATCATCATATCGGCAGCTTTGGTTATTGTTCCGGCTGTGTCGATCATGTCGTCAATTAGAATCACATTTTTGCCTACCACGTCGCCAATGATTCGCATCTTTTCAATCTGATTGGCTCGTTTTCGGAATTTATGCGAAATTACCAATTCGGTTCCCAAATACTTTGCATAGGCATTGGCGCGTTTTGAACCGCCAGTATCTGGGGAGGCCATTACAAGATTTTCTAGTTGCAGTTGTTTGATGTAGGGTATAAAAATGGCCGACGCGTAGAGATGATCTACTGGTACATCAAAAAAACCCTGAATCTGATCTGCATGGAGATCCATCGTAATTACCCGATCCACACCTGCCGCCGAAAGCAAGTTGGCTACCAATTTCGCACCGATCGATACCCTAGGCTTATCCTTACGATCCTGACGCGCAAAACCAAAATATGGCATTACGGCGATTACTTTATAGGCCGAAGCACGTTTTGCGGCATCGATCATGAGTAAAAGTTCGAAAAGATTTTCGGTAGGCATGAATGTAGATTGGACAATAAAAACGTAGTTTCCCCTTACCGTTTCATCAAAACTTGGCTGAAATTCGCCATCGCTATATGGCAATACCGAGCTTTTACCAAGTGTCGTCCCAAAACTTTGAGCTATTCTTTCTGCCAGATCGCGGCTGGCCCTACCCGCAAAAACTTTAATGTTGTGATCCATTTTTTATTGATTGTTAAGCCATTAAGTAGTTTTAATCACCCCCGCAAAAGTAACGATTTCCTTGGGAACATTCAAAATTTGAAATGCTACCAAGGTACAATACCTTATAATCTATATGCAAAAGATCGCCGAAATTACTTTCATTTGTAACTTAGCAGCTGAATATAATCGGAAAAATCCGTGTCCTTCTAAACACAAAATAAAACTAATAAACTATTGAATATGATACTTGTTACGGGTGCCACAGGAATGATTGGCGCACACTTACTATACCAACTATTGCAACAGCACCCTCGGGTAAAAGCCACCTTTCGTACTGAAGAGAAAAAAAAAAACACAGCAAAAATTTTTGCGTATTACATCGAAACCCCGTCTGATTTACTCGCCAGAATAGATTGGGTGCAGGCAGATCTGACAGACTACCACGATGTAAAACACGCCATGGAAGACGTACGGATTGTGTACCATGCTGCCGCAATGGTATCCTTTGCCCGCAAGGACGCCGGGCAGATGATTCACAACAACAGGTTGTCCACGGCTAATTTGGTAAATGTAGCCTTAGAACAAAAAATCGTCCATTTTTGCCACCTCAGTTCAGTAGCTGCACTTGGCCAAAGCCCTATTATTACCGATGAAACCACAGATCGCAACAAAAATAACACCTATTCGGCCTACTCCTGCAGCAAATACGCAGCAGAAATGGAAGTGTGGCGTGCAGCTGCCGAAGGCCTCACGACGGTAATCGTAAACCCATCTATCGTGCTAGGCGCAGGCGATTGGCAAAGCAGTAGTACAGCCATTTTCAGCCAGATAGACAAAGGGCTTCCCTTCTACACAAACGGTTCGTCGGGCTACGTAGATGTTTGGGACGTGGCCAACATAATGATACTTCTGGTAGAACAAAAAATTTCAAACGAACGATATGTTCTTAATGCCGAAAATCTAAATTATTCAGAGTTTTTTACGACCTTAGCAGAGAAAATGGGAAAAAAACCACCACGTTACAAAATCCCAGTTTGGGTTTTACATGTCGTACAAATCGCACTGATAATCAAAACATACATCGCGGGGGGGGAAGCTTTAATTACCCGCGACATCGTACGGTCGGCCACTTCACGGGCTGCCTACTCCAACGAAAAAATACGAAACACAATCCCATACACATTCAAAACAGTTGCCCAATCGGCAGAAGAAATTGCTGGGATATATCTAAAAAACAAATAATACCCGCCTGCATATATAACAGCTATACACAAGCAAACCCTAACAATGACAAAAAGCCCACTTACTAAGGCACACCACAGTTAACACTCTCAATCTG
>JBDKHP010000200.1:0-4209 GCA_039797645.1 Bacteroidota bacterium | reverse complement strand
TCGCCGTTTCTGTCGGTTACGGGGAGAATGCCGTCGGTGGTAGCGAATTTGAAAAGTACGGTGCGGTCGTTTTCTTGGTCGATTTTTGGGGTGTACTCGAAGGTGTAGGTGTAGTTTTCTGTCCACGATGTGCCTATGAATAGGGCAAGGTACTCTTTTTCGAGGGCGTTCATTTCGCTGAGCATTTGTTGAAGTGCTGTGCCGTCGGGGAGTGCTTTACCGTCGCCTTCGCCTTTTATGAGTGCGTTTTTGTCGTCTCGAAGTGCAAAAAGTAACTGGGAGAGTTCACGAGCTTTTTCTTCAGGCGATTTTTCGACCAGTTGCCGGCGTATGGTGGGAATGCGTACGATCATGGTGTCGGTTTGTACTTGGCGATAGACGGTGTCAATTTTTTCGACCATCGTTTGTTTTATTGACACGCGGGAATAGTTGGGTATGTTTCGGTCTGGTTGGGTATCGTCTTCGAGTGTAATTCGAGAATTGTCGATGCCTTTTCCGGCAGCAATTTCGTTTACGGATTGTAAGTATAACTCATCGGTGAGGCTAATGAGGCTTCCTAAGGAGTTGCCGTTGGTTGCAACTACATAATATTGTGTAGAATCTGGTATTGCACTGGTTGTTATGTCTATTTGGTCTATACGCCAAGCTACTTTGTCGGTTTGGTGTACGCTTGCATCGCCGAGGTATTTTTCGGCGTATTGTTTAAAAGGCCCAGTTTTTACAGTGAGTTTTTTTACTGTAAGTTTAATAATCAGTTTGTTGGCCGGAAGGTTGTAGATAATACCTCCTTGTTCCAGATAGGGTGCTTGCAACAAAGGGTACACATTTATTGTAGATTTCTGAGCCCATGCACCTAAGGCTAATAGGCTGATAATTAGGGTGTATACTTTTTTTCTTATTTGGTTTCTCATTGGTTTGTTGCTTAGATGTTTGTCTCAATTTCGAGGAATGCTTTTCCTAGATTGTCTATGATGTCTGATGCGATGAGAGATGTTTGTCCGTGTTGTATCCGGGCCAAGTCGCCTGCACGGCCGTGTACATAAACGCCTAAAATGGCGGCACTTTCAGGTGTGTAACCCTGTGCTAATAGGGCAACAATAATGCCAGTAAGCACGTCGCCACTACCAGCGGTGGCCATGCCCGGATTTCCAGTGGTGTTGAAATATACGCTGCCATCGGGTAGGGCAGTGGTGGTATGTGCTCCTTTAAGTACGATAATTATTTGATGTTCTTTGGCAATCTTTTGTTGTTTCTCTAAACGTTGGTAGGCTCCTTGCGAACTTCCGAAGAGGCGTTCGAATTCTTTGGGGTGTGGGGTTAGTATTGTTTTTGGGGCTAGTGTGCGGAGTTGATCTGGGGCTTGCGCCAAGATATTGATTGCGTCTGCATCGAGTACCATGCTTTGGGTTGATGTGCTCAGGTAGTTACAGAGTTTTGTACAGGTTTCGGGATCTGTTCCTAAACCAGGCCCAATGGCAATGGCATCGTAGTTGGCACAGTTTGGCATTTGGGTGAAATGGCTAGGGTTCGGATCGATGCTTATTAGTGCCTCTGGCACAACGCCTTGCATAATATGATAGCCTAACTCTGGTACGTGTGCTGTTACCAAACCTGCGCCTGCGCGTAGGGCGGCTTTTGTAGCGAGTACTGCGGCTCCCATTTTACCATAACTTCCTACTACCAGGAGTGCGTGGCCAAATGTGCCTTTGTGCGAGAATTTCTTGCGGTTGCGGAAGATGCTTTTGAGTTGGCTGAGCTCTGTGGTGTAATATTGGGTGTTTACATTTTCGATGTATGTCGGATGAATTCCGATTGGGAGGGTAATTATTTTACCAACGTAGCGTTCGTTTTCGGGGAAAAAGAAGGATAGAAATGGGAATTCAAAGGTTAGGGTGTAATTTGCTGCGATAATTGGTTTGGTTGCTAACGGATCTGGAAACGGACTGAAGTTGTCTTCGGCGAATAAACCCGATGGTAAATCTACGGAGATTACAACTGCTCCAGATTGGTTAATATGTGCGACCAAATCGGCTGCAAAACCCCCGAGCGGACGTTTAAGTCCTGAGCCAAATAATGCATCTACAACCAATACGTTATCAGCAATTTCTGGAAGGGTATTTCCGGAACTCAGTATCTGGAGTTTTACACTGTCTATACCTTCAAGGCGAAGTAGGTTTGTCTGGCAATTTTCAGAACGTGGCGAATTTGAGTCGAGCATATAGACAGTTACATTCCACTCTTCGTCGGCAAGCATACGCGCCAATGCGAGACCGTCGCCTCCATTGTTGCCTGGGCCAGCAAAAACTACAAGCTTTCGGGAGGTATATGCTTGCTCAATAATCCAGTTAGCTACTTGCCAAGCGGCTTTTTCCATCAGTGCGATGGATTTAATCGGGGTGTGCATAATTGTGTATTCATCCGCTTCGCGGACTTTCGATGCTTCGAGGATTTTCATATATTGTTGAATTAATACCGGTGTTCTTATTTTCTTACAAATGTAACAGACCCTCGCGAGAATCGCAATTTTGGGTGTAATTGTTCGCGCTTTCAGTTGTTAAATTTCCTAGCGTGTACGAATAGAGCCTCGTGAAGGCGGTTTGTTGTGAAGTAAGACGGGGTGCACGGCTAAAATAGCGGAAGATTTTTTCGGTAGAACCTTACAAATCTTATACAATTGGTTCATATTTGGGCTATTTGTTCTAAAACTGCCTTGTGTAGGTTGTAGGCAGGCTGACTATTATTATCTTAGTGCCGTCATTGAAACTACCAAAAATCGCATTTATTTAATTATGGAAAAAGAAAAGGTTTTGTTAGGGCAACCGATAGGCGTGTTTGTTCTTGCTTTTACAGAGATGTGGGAGCGTTTTGCATTTTATAGCATGAGGGCTTTGTTGGTGCTCTTTTTGGTCGATTCGCAGGTTACTGGCGGTTTCGGTTGGACAAACAAAGAAGCACTTACGCTTTATGGCATTTACAACTTCCTTATGTACCTCATGTCGATACCCGGTGGTTGGTTGGCAGACCGCTGGATTGGCCAGAAAAATGCGGTTCGTTTGGGTGGAATGCTTATAATTATAGGTGCAAGTTTGTTTACCTTTACTTTGCAGTGGACATTCTTTCTTGGGATGGGGTTTATGATTTTGGGGGTAGGTAGCCTAAAACCCAATATTTCGACTTTAGTGGGTGGGTTGTTTGGCCAAGATGATCCTCGGCGCGATCAAGCATTCTCTTTTTTCTACATGGGAATTAATTTAGGTGCTGCCATTGCAGGGGTTGCTGCGGGTATTGTTGCAAAATTATATGGTTGGAATTATGGTTTTGGTCTCTCTGCAATTGGAATGATTATCGGTCAGATTGTCTTTTACTTGGGCGAGCCTTATATTTCACATGTCGGAAACAATGTAAAGAAATCAGATTCTACCCAAGCTGTGGTAACAGAACCATTCACTAAAGTAGAGATACACCGTGTATTTTTGCTTATAATTTCGTTTATCATCGTAATGGTATTCTGGGGTGCTTTTGAACAAGCTGGAGGTTTATTGAACTTATACGCTAAGAATTATACCGATCTCAAAGTTTTTAATGTCGAGATTCCAGCAGCAATTTTCCAGAGTCTAAATGCGGTGTACATTATTATTTTTGCAGTTCCTGTAGCTTCTTTATGGATCTATTTTACCAGTAAGCGTCCAAATATATCAGCCGTTTTTAAAATGGGACTCGGTACTGTAATTCTAGGATTGGCGTACCTGTTTATGGTAGGAGCAGCAATCGAAAAAGATTCGTCGGCTACTGGCCTAAGTAGTATGTGGTGGTTGTTTGGAATTTACTTATTTGCGACTTGGGGCGAGTTGTGCTTATCGCCAGTCGCTTTGTCTTATATCACCAAGGTTGCGCCCAAACGAATAGTTTCATCTATTATGGGTATTTACTTTGCTGTGACGGGCTTGGGAAACTATGTCGCAGCTGAAATTGGTAAACTCACCGAACAATTCGATGAGTACACAATTTTTATCGGTTTGGTTGTGTTTTGTGTATTCTTTGGGGGGGCACTCATGCTGTTCTCCAAATCAATATCGAAACTTGCACACGGAATTATCAATTAATGCCAAATAAATTACACAAAAAGGGACAATACGCGAAACGGTATTGTCCCTTTTTCATGTCGATACCAGAAAGAAACTTAATTCTCCCGCAGTACATTCTCGTCGT
>JBDKHP010000199.1:0-5900 GCA_039797645.1 Bacteroidota bacterium | reverse complement strand
GTATTTATACACCCAATGGAAACCGAATCCAAACAGAAATTGAAGTAAACAAGGCGGTAACTGTTAATGGCTGGAAAATCTACCAACTCGATTTCGACAAACGCTACGGCAAATGGTCGCAAACAAGTGTGCTCGAAATTGTAAGGGATCCGTGGTTATGGTCGGTATATATTGGAATTTTCCTGATGCTTGCAGGCGTTTTGTACTTGTTCTGGCATGGCAGAAAGAGTGGTATAGAAGCAAAAAAAACGTCAGATATAGACAAATAAGCTGTAAGAAATAAGCAGTGTTGTGTTTTAAACACAAATTTCACAGGGTCAAACTTTCATTCACAACAAACAGTAATTAGCCAGCAAAAAAAATAATAATAAGGAGCGGAAGCCCAACTTTTCAAACATAGGGCGGCTGCCGGCTATCCGCTTGTAGTCCTCGCGTTCGGGCACGAAATCAACTGGAAACCTTTGTATTTCAATCGAATAACATCAGCTTGCTGGCACTTCCTCACGCCGCTGTGGGCTACCGCTACTATCCGGGCTAGACCGTGCCCCACTTTCCAAACGCAAGCCGTAATCAGTCGGGGCAAGCACTTTACCTTGGCCTACGGCCATGTGGCCAGTTCGCCAAGCCTACGGCTTGCCTAGAAGTCTGCACTCAAACGGGCTATACTATTGTAAGCAGCAACAAGTAAGATAAAAACAAAAAAAACACAACATTATACACGCCTCATTACTTGATCTCCAGATCTTACAATATTAGATCGTTTTCCACAAAAATCAACCTAGATGCTACATATACACCCAAACTTACAAATGCAACCACCGTCACTGAACTTAGCGGCATAAGAATCGCGGCTACAACGGGCGAAAGATTCCCACTGACAGCAATTGTCAGTCCCAACGCATTGTACAGAAACGAAATGACAAAACTGATATTTACCACACGCATACTACTTTTGGCAAAACGTATAAGTTTCGGCAGTTGGGCAAACTGTTCTGACTCCAAAATGGCGTCGCAAGCGGGGGAAAAGTGGTAAATGTCGTCGGCTATTGAAATGCCCACGTTGCATTCGCGCAAGGCGCCTGCGTCGTTGAGGCCGTCGCCAATCATCAGGACGTTCTTGTTTGCTTTACGAAGTGCGGCGACGTAATTGAGCTTGTCTTCGGGTTTTTGATCGAAGTGCAAATGTGCCTGCGAAGCAGCGCCGAATATACGGAGCAAATTTTCTTTTTCCCCAGCGTGGTCGCCAGTAAGTACATGTTGTTCCAATTGAGACAAAGATCGGATGGTTTCCGATAGACCTTCGCGGTATTTGTTCGAGACGACAAAACTACCAAGCACTTTGTCGTTTGCCGAAACCCAGACTTTGGAACTTAGGGAGTCGGAATCGCTGGTATTTCCAGCCACATAGTGTTGTGAACCAAGCTTGTAATTCACACCGTCTATCTTGCCACGAATGCCCAAACCAATCTCTTCCGTGAAGTTTTCGACGGGAAACACCTCGGTTGTGGCGAAGTGGGTGGCCACGACAATGCTCATCGGGTGGGTAGAATTTCGTGCCAAGGAGCGGATGTGGGCTTGCTGCTCGGCGCTGAGAACGCTACCCTCGAAACTAACTTCGGCCAATTGACTCTGGGTAATTGTTCCCGTCTTATCGAAAACTATGGTATCTATATGCGTAAGTCCTTCCACCACGGCAGTCTTTTTAATGTAAAAGCCCTTTCGACCGAAAATGCGCATGGCACTTCCCAACGCAAAGGGCATCGAAAGTGCCAAAGCACACGGACATGCCACAATCAGTACCGACGAAAAAGCATGAATGGCCAACGACCGATCTGTAAACCACCAATATCCACCCGCGCCAAAAGCCACAAGTAAGATAAAAACTGTGAACCTTTCGCTTACTTTGTCTATAAGCGAAGCCAATTGGGAGTCTTTCTGGTCGGAATGTTGGTTCCAGAGTTGGGTGAGGTAGCTATTTTCCACCTCCTTATCTACCTGTACTACAATAGCTTCGCCAACCTGCCGTCCGCCCGCAAAGATAGAATCTCCAATTCTTTTGCGAATTGGAGTCGCTTCGCCAGTAACAAAACCGTAGTCGATATTGGCCAAACCACGCACAAGGGTGGCGTCGGCAGGTATGAGTTCTTGGTTGCGCACAACGATCCGACTTCCCTTTTGCAACTTGCTCAAGGGCAAGATAGACTCTATCCCATCTACCAAAGTAGTCACTGCAATTGGAAAGTACGATTTGTAATCGCGCTCAAACGAAAGTGCTTCGTAGGTTTTGGCTTGATACCACTTGCCGATTAGCAAGAAGAAGATCAGCCCCGAGAGCGAATCGAAATACCCAGAACCTGTGCCGCTCACGACCTCATACACGCTGTCGATAAAGAGCACAATCGCGCCCAAACTCACGGGCAAATCAATATTGATCGTCTTGTTTTTCAGCCCCTTCCATGCCGATTCGTAATAACCACCAGCTGCGTAAAAAGCCACTGGTAAGGCAAGTAGCATGTTGAGCCAGCCAAAAACCGTCTGAAACTGGCTCAGTTGCAAGGTGCCATCCGAGAGATATTCCGGAAACGACATCAGCATAATATTGCCAAATGCAAAACCAGAAACCCCTATTTTATAGAAGATGGATTTATCCGTTTTTTTTGTCGTATTGCCTGCATTGTCCAGACTTATGAGCGGTCGGTATGCAATCGAATCGAGCAGATCTGCTAATTCGCGCAAACTAATCTCGGTATGGAGGAAGGTTACCACCACTTCCTTTTTTACAAAATTAACTTGCGATACCATAACCGCTTTATTGAGACGCTGCAAATTTTCGAGCAACCAAATACACGACGCACAATGAATCGTCGGAATAAAAAAACGCACTTTAGCTGTGGTCTCACTCCGAAACAAAAATAACTGATTCTGAATATCTTCATTGTCGAGATACGCAAACGAACCACTATTTTTTGCATTGTTTTTAGTGCCCGGTTTGTTCTCTATTTCGTAATACTTGTACAGCTTTCCTTCGCCCAAAATCTGATACACCGATTCGCAGCCGTGGCAGCAAAAAGGCTTGTTGTCGAACACCACCGGATGCGGACCACAATCGTCGCCACAGTGAAAGCACTTAGAATTTTCCATGTAAGCAATTGAATGAATTTCAATTAGGCCGCTGCCTATTCCTTAATCATCGTCAGTTTGTTGGCCAATTGGCCACAAGCACCATCAATGTCTTCGCCTTTAGAACGGCGTAAATTTACGATAAGGTTTTTACTCTCCAGATACGCCAGAAACGCCGCACTTGTTTTGCTGTACGATTTTGCAAAACGCAGATCGTCAGTAGAATTATACTCTATCAGGTTGATCTTCACGGGTAGTTGTTTGCAATACTGCGCCAATTCTTGGGCATCTTCAAGCGTGTCGTTGATGCCCCGAAGCATTAAGTACTCAAACGTAACCCGCGATCCCGTTTTCTCATGAAAATACACCAAAGCTTCACCCAGTTCTGCCAACGGATACGTATCATTAATCCGCATAATTTCGCTTCGTTTCACGTCATTTGCAGCATGAAGCGATACAGCCAAATTGAATCGAACCTGCTGATCTGCAAGCTCCTTAATATTTCGCACAATGCCAGAAGTCGAAAGGGTTAGTCTCCTGGGCGACATTGCCAAACCATCCGCCGCCGTAATCCTGTCAATCGCCAGCAGCACATTATCCACATTCAGCAGCGGTTCGCCCTGACCCATCATCACAATATTCGTCAGCCTCGATCCTTCCTTCTCTGCCCATCGCGAAATCTCCACCACTTGGTCGAAAATCTCGCCCGCCGAGAGGTTGCGCTTGAAGCCCAATTTACCAGTTGCGCAAAACGAGCAGCCAACATTACAACCCACTTGCGACGAAATACAAGCCGTCCGTCTATCTGGCGCAGGAATCATAACCCCCTCAACAATAAACCCATCGTGCAATTTAAAGCCGAATTTCATTGTGCCATCGCTACTTTTCTGAGTCGTATAAACCTCCAAGCTATGAATAAAAAAATGCTCGGCCAACATCGCCCGCGTCTGTTTCGAGAGATTCGTCATCTCATCAAAATTGCGAGCTCCCTTCTGCCATAGCCACTCGTAAACTTGTTTTGCCCGAAAGCTCTTCTCTCCATGTTGTTCAAAAAAAACCCTCAATTGCGGCAATGAATACCGACGTATATCTTCCATTTTCTCAGATTATCAAGCATCAAATAAAACCGCAAGTTACAAAACATTTTGTGCCCAACTTACGAAAATCAAATGGAGCTTCCCGAAAAAAATTTAATTTAGCGGCTCAATTAATTAAAACACTAAGATCAGATCCTCATGAAACAAAACATCGCTTACGCAATTATCGCATTTGTAGTACTCTTTCAAACAGCTTGCATAGAAACAAAGGTCGAAATAATTGACTGTCCTACCTTCGCTCTCACAGGCGAAAAATACTGGTTTGCAGAAAATAAAAACACACCCATAAACTTCCAAACCGACGATGGACAAACCAAAACCTTTATAATCACAGACAAAAGCATACACCATCGCACCCAAATCAACGCCAAAGCAGGCTGTAGCTGTTCTGAAAATAGCGGAATATTACTCCTTTCAGGCAACGATTCCATTTGGGCAATAAACCGCAGTAGTTATACAGATCCGTCCCTAAAAACCAACACAGAAGTCGTCGTTTTCGTCATAAACGGCACCACATCCATATTTTATGAAAGCGATTTAAAGGACCAAACATACTACAACATTGGTGACAAAAACTTCAGCAACATCAAAAAATACACCTATAATTACAATACAGGTGTCCACGTACAGACCGTCTATATGGCAAAAGACTACGGTATCATTCGTGTAGAATTTTCAGACGGCAAAAGCTGGACGCTCTCAAACCTCGCACTTCCATCACCCGTCACAATCGAGAGTTTCAGTTACACCGAAGACCAATGTAATTAAACCCAAACAACTGTATCGTCTTGTTTACAACAATAATGATAGGCGATCCCACATTCGACTTCCACGAAGCGAGAATAAAATGCTAAACTATAAAATAAGGATTTTGAGCCGGAGCCTAGTTACCGTCTATACGCATGTAGTCCTTTCCAGAGGAAACCAAGTCAATAGGCTCGCAGTGCATACAATTACAACTATCCCATAAAAAATCACTTACAGTCACCAGAGATAGAATACTACTCCTATTATATATGACAAAATTGCAATTCACATATAAAAACTAACTCCAAACGTGGTACGAAATCAAACAATCTACAATATTTGTAACCAAAGATCTCAAAAAATTGTGATGAGAATGAAAAAAAAATTGACAATTGTAGATTACTAGAGTTGAGAACGGGTGCAGTTCAGATTTGTCCCCATTTAAAACAAAGTATAAAACCTATATACATTCAATTATGAAGAACTTAGATAAATTACTAGAATTCAACAAATCTACATTTACTTTTCAGAATGAACATTTAGACCCCAATTATACATAATGCTACATTAAGCCATGAAGTCATCGAAACAAAATCAATGTATAATTCTCAATTAATCAATGATTTATACTGTATATCTAAAAGAGACAAATCAGAACTGCGTCCGGAGAGAAGAAACAAAGGCTTCGCACGACAAAAAACACAAGAAAATATTTGTGGAGAATTAAAGAACTAAAAGACTAAAAAATATAAGCTAAGTGTACGAAAATAATACTGACACATCCCAGACTCAAATTGCACAATACCTCCCTTTCGTTTCCCAGATAGATTTAACAACCAGCGAAAAAAAATAATTTTTAGAAGCGGGAGCAAAACTTTTCAAACATAGGGCGGCTGCCGGCTATCCGCTTGTAGTCCTCGCAAACGGGAACGAAAT
>JBDKHP010000198.1:0-5555 GCA_039797645.1 Bacteroidota bacterium | reverse complement strand
AACACCAAAGTGGGAACCACCGAACCGTCGGCCAATTGTAACTGATAGTCGTTTTCGGCCACAACGTGGAGCACTACATTCTGGTAGGCGGTGTCGGCGCTGTGTCCGTGGCGTTGCCAGTCGGAAGCACGGGTGTGAATTTCTACATTTCCGGCCCAGAGCGTTTGGCCTATACGGATGCGGGCATCGGTGAAGTCGGGGCCTGAGTAGGTGTTGTGCATTCCCGACTGGAGCACTTCTACCGTTTCTCCATGTTGTGTAATCAGGCAGCTAGGTTCGTAGAGCCGAAATTTCCAGATATAGTGCAGAAATTCTTCTTCCATGCGCAGTGTTTCAAAGCATTGTTTGGTGCTTAAAGATACGCGAGAATTTCAAATTTCGTAATATTAATACCACATTTCTGTCGCCTCGTGTAGCCAATTTTTTATGCATATTTCAATTTATTGGATACAAGTCCATGAGAAAACTATCTTGCCACAGTTCTTTTCGTAGGCTTGAATCTGTGCCCACGTCGAAAAAAAGTTGCTGTTTAATTCGTAAAATGGCTAAGAGAGTTTAAATTTAGAACTTGAAACAGTTTTACAAACGGCCTGTTTGGTTTGTAGGACTCGGACAACACACTAAATTAAAACAAAAGCTAACTGATTAGTAATGTTTTACTGAGTTAACAAATGAAAAACAACATTATGAAAATGAAAAATGTGTACCTCGCAGGAGTACTTGTACTTGTGCTACTGATACTATTGGTCTCAAACTCTACCTTCGTTATTGTTCAGCCGGGCGAACGCGGTGTAATTTTCCGTCCGTTTACGGGAGGCTTAGACAAGGAAAATATTTTCATGCCCGGATTCAATGTCATAGCACCTTGGAACGAAGTCTTTATCTACAATGTGAAAGAACAAAACGTGGAAGAAACCATGGATGTTCTAGACAAAGATGCCTTGAATATTACCGTCGATGTGTCGGTTCGGTTTTATCCGAAATACGACAAAATTGGTTTTTTGCACGAAAAATTTGGCGTTGATTACGTAAAGACACTGGTGATTCCCGAAACACGTTCGGCGGTGCGCCAAATTATGGGTAAATATACTGCCGAAGAGATTTTCTCGACAAAACGGAAGGAAGTGGAAGACGAAATTATCAAATCGACTCACCTCGTGCTCGATCGTAACAACATGACCATGACGGCTTTGCTTATTCGTTCGATCGTACTTCCTGAGAAACTTCAGAAGGCGATTGAAAGCAAACTTACCCAACAGCAGGAGTTTTTGGCATACCGCTTTCGTTTGGAAAAAGAAACCAGCGAGGCCGAACGTAAACGTATTCAGGCAGAAGGCGAAGCGAAAGCTAACCAGATTATCAACAGCAGTCTAACACCTAGTCTTCTGAAAATGAGAGGCATAGAAGCTACAATCTTGTTATCTCAGTCGGCCAATTCTAAAGTGGTTGTGATTGGGGGATCTGACGGATTACCATTAATTTTGGGCGATAAATAATTAAACTTTTGTACTAATGATTCAGCGTATTCAAACTCTTTATTTGTTGGTTTCGGCCATTCTTCAAGTTGTATTGTGGTGGGTGCCTTTTGGTACGTTTACAACCGCCGACAATGTGTACACCATGCTTCCCTGCATAATGAAATCTGCCAACGATCCTGGCACGGTAACTCTATGGGGACTGATGGGGTTTCTTATTTTGGGCATTGGGCTTAATCTGACAGCCATTTTCATGTACCACAACCGTAATTTGCAGAACAGGCTAAATACATTTCAGATGATTTTTGCGCTTGCAATGCCTGGAATGGCTTTCTTTTATGTGTCGCAATTTTCAAAGGTATTTAATGTGCCTTTTCAGTACGGATCGGGCTTTGTGCTTCCTATTCTGAGCTTATTGTTCACATTTTTAGCGTTTAATGCGATTCGAAAAGACACCAAATTGGTAAAATCGTTGGATCGGATTCGCTAGATTTTACGTGCGCATTCAGAAACAGTCCGTCGGTTTTCGTCGGGCTGTTTTTTTTACTCAAAAATTTGAGACAAAAAAAGCCCCGAAACCGAAGTTGCGGGGCTGTATGTAATCCGACTAAAACGCCTATTTTATAAACGTAAGTGCTTTAGCCAGAGCTTTATCTAAGTTTGCAGGGTTCTTGCCGCCCGCTGTTGCAAACGCCGCCTGACCACCACCGCCGCCATCGACCTCTTTGGCAGCCTCTCTCACAATCTGACCCGCATTGAGGCCTCTTGCTTTAAGTAGCTCTTCGTCTATCGCAACCGTAATATTGGCCTTATCGTCGATATTTGCCGCTAAAATTACCACACCACCCGTTTTCTGACGCAACATAAAAGCCAAATCTTTTGCCTGCTGTGCCGACTCTAACGTCACAACCGCAGCCACGACTTTAATTCCAGCAATTTCTTGCACATTGGCCAATAATTTTTCGCCCAAAATTGCAGATTTTTCTTTCAGCAACTTTTCGATTTCTTTGGCCATTTTCTGATTGTCGGCCAAGATTGATTCAAGTTGTTTGATTGGGTCTTGCGGATTGCGAATTGTAGCCTTAATTGCTTTTAGCTCAGCCAATTGATCGGCAATAAATGCATCGGCATTTGCTGCCGAAATAGCCTCAATCCGACGAATACCCGCCGCAATCGCGCTTTCGCCTACAATCTTGATGCTGCCAATATTGGCCGTATTCTCTACGTGCGTACCACCACAAAGTTCTATTGAAGTACCAAACTGAATTACACGAACTGCATCGCCGTATTTTTCGCCAAAAAACATCAAAGCACCCAATTCTTTTGCCTCGGCCATTGGGGTATTTCTATGCTCATTGAGCGGAATTGCTTTGCGTACCTTGGCATTCACAAGCGCCTCAATAGCAGCAATTTCCTCGTCGGTTACTTTCTGAAAATGCGAAAAGTCGAAACGCAAACGCTCGGGACTTACAAACGAACCTTTTTGCTCGATATGCGTGCCCAAAACCTTACGCATTGCCTCTTGCAATAAGTGCGTAGCCGAGTGGTTTGCCTTGGTCGCCTCACGTTTTTCGAGGTTCACGACAGCCGTAAATTCAGCAGTCAAATCCTCTGGAAGTTCTGCCACCAAATGCACGGGTAGTTTGTTCTCGCTTTGTGTGTCAAGTATTTGCAGACGTTCGTTGGCCGTTTCAATCAGACCAGTATCGCCCACTTGGCCACCGCTTTCGGCATAAAATGGCGTTTTGTCGAACACCAACTGGTACACCACTTCTTTATTTTTCTGAATTTGCTTGCGATAACGTGCAATGCGCACCTGCGTCGTGGTGGTATCATAACCCACAAACTCGCAAGAATCCATCGGAATAAGCACTTGCCAATCGCCAGATTCTGTCGTAGCAGCACTTCGCGAACGCGATTTTTGTTCGGCCATTTGGGCATCGAAATCGGCCTGACTCACCACAAAACCGTTTTCACGCAAAATGAGCTGCGTCAAATCGAGCGGAAAGCCGAAAGTATCATATAATGTAAAGGCATCTTTGCCCGAAATAGCATCAGAACCAGCCGCCTTAGACTTCGCCATAAGCTCGTCAAGCAGGCCAATACCTTTGGCAATCGTACGCAAGAAACCGTTTTCCTCTTCGTAAATCACCTTTTCGATCAGAGACTTTTGCGCCCGAAGTTCAGGGTACGCATCGCCCATCGACACCGTGAGAATATCCACCAAACGGTACATAAACGGCTGTTCCTGACCCAAAAACGCATACGCATAACGAATCGCACGACGCAAAATCCGGCGAATTACGTAACCCGCCTTGTTATTTGTAGGCAATTGTCCGTCGGCAATCGAGAACGAAATCGTACGAATATGATCCGCAATTACCCGCATCGCCACGTCGGTTTTCAGATCCAGCCCGTATTGCATACCGCTAAATTCAGCAACTTTCCCAATAATTGGCGTAAAAACGTCGGTATCGTAGTTCGATTTTTTGCCCTGAATCGCCATACACAAACGCTCAAAGCCCATACCCGTATCAACGTGTTTGTTAGGCAATTGCTCCAACGAACCATTCGCTTTTCGGTTATACTGAATAAAAACATTGTTCCAAATTTCTACCACCAAAGGGTTGTCGTTGTTCACCAAATCGGCCCCAGAAACCAACGCACGGTCAGCATCGTCGCGCAAATCCACGTGAATCTCAGAGCATGGCCCACAAGGCCCTTGGTCGCCCATTTCCCAGAAATTATCCTTTTTGTTGCCGTTCAGAATCCGATCTTCAGGCAAAAAACGACGCCAAATATCATAAGCTTCCGTATCGCGGTCGAGGTTTTCCTTCGCGTCACCCTCAAAAATCGTAGCATACAAACGATCCGTAGGCAATTTATACACATCTACAAGAAGTTCCCAAGCCCAGCTAATCGCCTCATTCTTAAAGTAATCGCCAAACGACCAGTTGCCCAACATCTCGAACATAGTGTGGTGATACGTATCGTGCCCCACTTCTTCCAAATCGTTGTGTTTGCCCGAAACCCGCAAACATTTCTGCGAATCGGCCACCCGCGAATGCACAATTGGCGAGTTGCCCAAAAACAAATCCTTAAACTGATTCATCCCCGCGTTGGTAAACATCAACGTCGGGTCGTCCTTCACCACCAGCGGCGCCGAGGGCACAATTTTATGTTGTTTCGACTCAAAAAAGTCCAGAAAAGTTTGTCGTATCTGTTTCGAATTCATAGTGGGTACATATAATTTTTCAGGTCACAAAAATATAAATTTTGTTCAAACAACCCGCCCCTTTCAAGACGCTAAAACACCCCAAAATGCACAATTCAGCACAGTAATTGCCCAATAAAACCATCCGAAACCCAGCCAATACCAAAAAAAAAGAAAAAAATAAGGATTAGAAGCTGTAACCCAACATTATTTGTAAAGGCGGCTGCCGGCTCTTAGCAGTAGTCCTCGCGCACGGGTACGAAATCACTTGGGAGCACTTGTGTTTCAATTAAACCGTTGTACGAAAGGATATTGCTGTTCGTCGCTGTGGGCTACTTGCTGCGATCCGGGCTAGTTGTAACGGCAGCAGCATTTGTAACGCCGTAGGTACGCTAGGCAAACGCTTTCAGTTGGCCTACGGCCATGAAGCAAAGTATCAATAAATGAAAAGCTAGAACACACTGCTTACGGCCAAATTTTTTTGGCTCCAACGCCTAAGCCTAAAGCCAAGGTTGCCGAATAACACCCTTGAAGCCTAAGGTACTACAACTTGATATGATACTGGTTCACCCACAAGTAGTGTACGTGGGGTAATATATAGCCGTCCCTTTGTAGGCAATTTAGAATCGAGCAGCGACTACTCACTACCTCATTTTCAAAGTTGAAACTCATTCAGCTGTTTCGTAAACATACACGGGTGCAATATCAAAAATTGCTTAAATTTGAATCTAATTTCTTAAATCAACGCAAATACACATCCGACGTTTATGTTCACAAACCGATTGTTACAGACCCGTTGCAGATTACGCAGGAGTATTCTGGCCTTACTGGGGCTCATTTTTTCGCAATTTGCTTCCGCACAAGAA
>JBDKHP010000197.1:0-6735 GCA_039797645.1 Bacteroidota bacterium | reverse complement strand
TCCAACGCAGAGATCGACTAAAAAAACAGACTCTATTTAGCCGAACTTGCTCGTGTCTGTTGGGAACTGGTAGTGTAGAAATACGACAGTTTTGTTTTCGCCCCGACAACCTTCCGGTGCGGGGCGAAAATTATTTATTCGAATTCCGAACGTAGTATTTCTAATACTTCCTCTATAGTCTCTTCTTCAAGGTCGGTACGTCTTACCAGTTCTTCTTTGTTCAATTCCAGAACGCTCTTCGCTGTGTCGCAACCAATACTCTTGATTGCCGAAATTACCCAAGCTTCAATTTCATCTGAGAATTCGTCCAAGCTTACATCTTCTTCGTCTTCAACAGTATTTCTGTAAACATCTAAGGTATATGAAGTTAACTGACTCGCCAACTTGATATTCACCCCACCTTTCCCGATTGCCTTAGAAACCTCAGACGGATCTAAGAAAACCTGAGCATGTTTGTTCGCTTCGTCCAGTTTTATGTTACTAATCTTTGCCGGACTCAAGGCCCTCTGAATAAAGAGTTGAATGTTGTGTGTAAAATTAATCACATCGATATTCTCGTTACGTAATTCTCTTACAATACCATGAATCCGCGATCCCTTCATACCTACACAAGCACCCACGGGGTCAATCCGTTCGTCATAAGACTCTACCGCAACTTTGGCACGTTCTCCAGCCTGACGCACAATTTTCTTTATCGTAATCAGACCATCGTAAATTTCAGGCACTTCAAGTTCAAAAAGTCTTTCCAAAAATGTAGGCGCAGTTCTCGATAGAATAATAAGCGGGGTATTATTTTTCATTTCCACACGAATCACAGCCGCCCGTATAGTATCTCCTTTTTTGAAAAAATCGTTCGGGATTTGTTCTGCTGCCGGAAGAATCAACTCGTTCTCCTCATCATCTCGAACCAAAATCTCTCGTTTCCAAATCTGATACACTTCACCCGTAATAATTTCGCCTACGCGTTCTTTATATTTGTTGTAAAGGTTATCTTTTTCTAATTCGAGAATTCTCGAAGTTAAGTTTTGTCGAAGCGAAAGTATCATCCTACGTCCAAAATCTTCAAATCGAACTTCGTCACTTACTTCTTCACCAACTTCGTATTCTTTATCAATCATCTGAGCATCGCTCAGTTTTATTTGAGATATTTCATTGTCGTATTCTTCGTCCGTCACCACAGTACGGTTGCGCCAGATTTCAAAATCGCCTTTGTCTGGGTTGATGATGATTGCAAAATTTTCATCTGTACCATATTTTTTCACAAGCATACCTCTGAAAACATCTTCCAAAACCCCCATCATGGTAGCCCTGTCGATATTCTTATGCTCTTTAAACTCCGAAAAAGTGTCAATCAAATTGATGTTTTCCATAACCCCACAATTTTTTGCTTGTTTTTAGAATGTGATTACCAGTTTTGCCGATTTTACTTGCAAATAAGTAAAATACATTTCTTGTTTCAACGATACGATTTTTTTCTTGTCGGTGCTACTCGATCCTTTATTTGTTTCCAAGGAGAACCCCGTTTCGTCGGCCGCCAAAATAATACCCTCATAGCGTTCGCCCTGGTTGGTGAGTACTGCTAAGGTTTTGCCTTTGTTTTTGATGTATTGATTTGCAACCTTGAAACTTGCGCTCAAACCAGCTGACGAGACTTCCAGCTCATAATCTTCCTGTTCGCGATCGATACTATTTTCTATGTGGCGGTTTACCAGCACACATTCACTGATTGTTACACCATTCATGCTATCCAGAGCGACATAAATTTTGTTGTCGGTACTTACTTTTACCTCTACCAAAAAAAGTTCTGTTTCCGAAATTTTCTCTTGAACGATTTGTTTTACGCGTTCGGCACTTATCATTTTCGCTGTCAATTTTTTTGAATAAAAAAGGGACTGGATAGTCCCTTTTAGTGTTGATTTATTATTTTGCAAAGTTAGGAATAAATATTGTAATGAGCAATCTAATAACGCATTTCTTTTGCCTTCGCACCCACAAATTTTGCATTAGCCTGTGTTGGTATCACACCCCGGCTTCGTACTTCCAGATACCAAAACCTAGCTACCGATAGCTGCACACAATTTGCAAGTTCCAGCCCAAGTTGTGTTGCGTAATATTTAAACTTGTAAACGAGCGCAATGGGTTTGGCAATGCGAAGATCCGCCCAAAGCGTCTGGGCTATTTTTCGGGACAGACCGAGAAACAAACCTAGATAGTTCGTGATTTTCGCAAAACAACCCCCATGGTTAATTGTGTCCGACGGTTAATACGTACCCGCTCCAATAAAAAATGATTAAAAAAAAATAATAATAAGGAGCTGAGGCCCAACAATATTTTAGGCGGCGGCTACCGGCTCTTAGCAGTAGTCCTCGCGGGGACGGTGTCACTTGGCCACCTACTTTTTTCAATTTGGCTTCGCTACAAAAGGCGACTACTGCTCGGCTGTGGGCTACTTGCCGCGATCCGGGCTAGTTCGGTCGGCAGCTCCATCTGTAATGCCGTAGGTGCTCAGGGCGAATCAGTCAGTTGGCCGATGGCCATGTTGCTTTGGGGAGTTGGCAAATTGGGAAACGACCTGCCGCGACACGTTGCACATTCCTCGTGGGGCCGCGCATCAATGAAATCGGCACCAAGAATGTGCCAATTCCGAAACTTCATTAAGCAAGAGTTTTAATCACTACGATTAGGCATAATACGCCCCCAGCCTTAGGCTGCCTTATTGCGCTTTGTTAATTGGGTTGTTGTGGTTTGGTTTTGTAGCGAAAGTCGGGATGTGGTTGTTTTTAAAAAGTCACATGGCCATCGGCCAACTGACAGGCTTTCCTTATATATTTACGGCATTACAAATAGAGCAGCCGACCGAACTAGCCCGGATCGCGGCAAGTAGCCCACAGCCGAGCAGTAGTCGCCGTTTGTACAGCAGTCGAATTGGAAAAAGTAGGCGGCCAAGTGACACTGTCCCCGCGAGGACTACAGCCAAGAGCCGGTAGCCGCCGCCTTAAATATTGTTGGGCCACCGCTCCTAAACATTATTTTTTTTGCTTTTACTTTTTTCGAGTCGGTTTTGGGCTGGGTTTGGGTTTGTGAATTTGGGAAGTTCGCGAAGGCTTATTATTTGTTGAGACATTGCTTTGGGTCGATTTTTGGCTGGTTGTTTTTGGTGTTTTGGCAGAGTGAGGCTTGGGTGTTGTCTGTTCTTTTGTTTGGTTGTAGTTCGCTTTTGGCTGAATTCATAGGCTGATTTTAATGTTTTTTTTACTTGTATTATGTGCCATATTATCAGTTTATTACAACGTATTTCTGATTGTTTTACGGTGTGAAATCTAAAGGGTTTGCAGGGATGCTTACTGAATTACAATTTTTTTTTTTTGATATTTGTCCCCATACTTTGCCCGTTGTTGTGGCTTGTTTGTATTAATTTTGTGGAATTTGGGTTTGCGTGCGAGCTTTCCTACTTGGTTTTGCGCCAGATCGAGAGGCGTTTGTTTCACGATTTAGGGCTTTGGAATAGCTTGTCGTTCAGACTGCCTTTGTTTGGCAATCATTTTGCATTTTTCTGTTGTTTTATACTTTGTTGCTACGAAGTATTCACTTTAAAAAAGTTTTTTGGGAATGAGTAATAATTTGGTGATTGTTGAGTCTCCTGCGAAAGCGAAGACCATCGAGAAATTTTTGGGTAAAGATTTTACTGTACTTTCTAGTTATGGACATATACGAGACCTCTCGAAGAAAAATTTCGGGGTTGATGTTGCCAATGGATACCAACCAGATTATCTGATTTCTGAGGATAAGAAAAAAGTAGTAGCCGAATTAAAGAAATCTGTGAAGCAGGCAACGACTGTTTGGCTCGCTTCCGATGAGGATCGTGAGGGTGAGGCGATTGCTTGGCATTTGGCTGAGGTTTTGGGGCTCAAACCATCTGAAACGAAAAGAATAGTGTTTCATGAGATTACGAAGCCTGCTATTTTACATGCGATAGAGAATCCGCGACATATAGATATTAAACTGGTCGATGCCCAACAGGCAAGACGTATTTTAGATAGATTGGTGGGCTTTGAGCTTTCGCCGGTGCTGTGGAAAAAAGTGAAGCCGTCGCTTTCGGCAGGGCGGGTGCAGTCTGTTGCTGTACGACTTATTGTGGAGCGGGAGCGGTCTATAATGGCATTTACGCCCCTGAGTCAGTTTCGGGTTGTGGCTGTTTTTGAGCTTGAGGTTAATGGCAAAAAAGAGTTGTTTAAGGCAACCTTAAAAGATAAAATTGAGACCAAAGAGTTAGCGACTTCGTTTTTGGAATCGTGTAAGAATTTTAGTTTCGTGGTATCCGATGTGCAGAAAAAATCGTTGAAACGAAGTCCGTCTGCTCCTTTTACTACTTCTACGCTACAACAAGAGGCGAGTCGGAAATTGGGTTTTTCGGTGAGCCAGACGATGACAGTTGCTCAGAAATTGTATGAGGAAGGAAAGATTACGTATATGAGAACGGATTCGACGAACTTGTCGGAGACGGCTTTGGTGGCTATTGAAAAAGTAATTACCGAGAACTACGGTAAGGAGTATTTTACGAAACGGGCGTATAAATCGAAAGTTAAAGGTGCGCAAGAGGCCCACGAGGCTATCAGACCAACGTATGCAGAAAAACAAAATGTGTCGGGAGGTGATACGGAAAAAAAATTGTACGACCTGATATGGAAAAGAACCATAGCTTCGCAAATGAGCGATGTGCTTACCAACCGAACTTCGGTGGTAATTCCGAGTCCGATGCCAAAATCGCCTTTTGTTGCAAATGGCGATGTAATTGTTTTCGATGGTTTTTTGAAGGTTTATTTTGAATCGTCTGACGATGAGGAAGAGAATGACGATACTCCACTTTTACCAGAAATGTCTGTGGGACAAGATCTTACTGCATCCCAGATTCGTGCTACTGAAAAATATTCGCATTCCGAACCTCGTTTTACTGAGGCTAGTTTGGTAAAAAAACTCGAAGAGTTGGGGATTGGCCGACCTTCTACCTATGCACCTACAATTTCGACGGTTTTGAATCGTGGCTATGTGGTTCGAGAGGACAAGGAAGGTGTGGAACGTGCTTATGTGGAATTGATTCTTAAAGCAAAGTCGGTAAAAGAGGAAAAGAAAACAGAGATTACTGGTGCCGAAAAGCGAAAGCTTTCGCCTACGGATGTGGGTATGATCGTAACAGATTTTTTGACCAGTAATTTTACCGAAATCCTTGATTTTAATTTTACAGCCAAAGTAGAAGAGCAGTTTGATGATATAGCCAACGGTTTGCTCAATTGGCGGGAAATGTTGGATGCTTTCTATAAGCCTTTCCATACGATGGTTGAACAAACCTTGGAGACTTCTGTTCGTGAACGTGGCGAACGTCTGTTGGGAAAGGATCCGGTTACTGGCTTCAGTGTTACGGTTCGGATTGGCCGTTTTGGACCCTTGGCTCAATTGGGTACTCCCGAAGAGGTAGAGAAACCTCAGTTCGCATCGTTATTGGTTGGGCAACGTATTGAGACGATTACGCTAGAAGATGCACTTGAACTCTTTAAACTTCCGCGCAAGCTGGGGGAATTTGAGGGTAAGGTGATCTCTGCATCTATCGGTCGTTTTGGGCCGTACGTAAGCCATAATTCTAAGTTTGTGTCGTTAAAAAAGGGCGAGGACGATCCCTTTACGATTGATCTGGCACGGGCAATTCAGTTGGTTGAAGAGAAACGTGTTTCTGATAGCAATAAATTGATTCGAGCTTTCGAGGAAGATAAAGAGTTGCAAATTTTGAATGGCAGATGGGGGCCTTACATAAAGTATAAAAAAGGTAATTATAAGATTGCTAAAAATACCGATCCTTTAACTTTGACATACGATTTGTGTAAGCAAATTGTAGAAGAACAGGATAAAAAAGGAACAAAACCAGCTCCTAAAGCAAAGGGTCGTAAGAAGAATGAATGATTTATCGGATTATCTTGATTTTATAGAAAGTGATTTTCAATGTACTGGCACTTCGTTGCAAGATGTTGATAGACTGCTTGCGCAGGTTTGTTTTTTTAATCCAGCCTCTGATTTGGCTGAAATCGACAAATTTGATGTGGCTGTATTGGGTGTGGCAGATGAAAGAGGGAGCGATAACTCAGGTACTGAACTTGCACCCCTAAAAATACGGGCGTACCTTTATGGCTTGGCCCATATTCCTGGCTTAAAAATAGTAGATCTGGGGAATGTAAAACGCGGAAGCGAGTTTGGCGATGCTTTAAGTGTATTGGAATTGGTATGCGATAGATTTATTGACCGGCCTATTACTATTGTAATAATCGGTGGAGCACAGCTTTTTAGTTATCCGGTTTTTAAATCATTTTCTAATAGGGGTAAAAAGCTTAATTTTGTGACGGTAGATCCGAGATTGGATTTAGACGGAACCGCACCGACATTATCCGAACATAACTATATCGGTAAGATATTACTGGATTCAGGCAATTCGCTTTTTAATATTACGAATATAGGTTATCAGAATTATTTGAATTCAGAAAGATCAAAAAAAATAATCGACGATTTTCTGTTCGATGTAATTCGCTTGGGGAATGCCCAAGAGAGTATTAAAAAATTAGAACCTGTATTCAGAGATGCGCATATCTGTTCGGTTGACATTACTTCGGTAAGGCAATCTGACGCTCCGGGCAATGTCCGTCCGTCGCCGAATGGTTTTTGGGGTAATGAAGTATGCCAGATGAGTAGATA
>JBDKHP010000196.1:0-3917 GCA_039797645.1 Bacteroidota bacterium | reverse complement strand
AAACACCATCTCGGTTTAGCTTGTTACCTCGTGTTTTTTTCTGAATTTGTGTCCATACCTTTTCAGACGGTTGTACTTTGTAAGCCCCCAGAGCCTGCATGAACTTCTCTTCGAGTTTGTCTCTTTCCCCTGCCATAATTCTTTTGTTAATCTACTTTTTGGCTACCTCTTTAAACTATCTTTTTGCAACTCTTCTAAACGCTGTTGTATTATCTTACGCGCACGCGAATACTGAGATTTCGACGTACTCACATCAATCCCCAACATTTCAGCAATTTCTTTGTGTTTATATCCTTCAATCGCATATAAATTAAAAACCATCCTATACCCATCTGGCAACGAAGTCACTACGCCCATCATTTCTTCAGCCGTGAACTCAAGGTCTTCAAATTCAAAAGGTGCCAAACTAGAATCCTGCACCTCCGTAATATCGAAATGATGCTTATGCTTTCCACTCTGATGAAAATGCGTAATTGCCGTATTAATCACCACCCTTTTCATCCAGCCCTCAAAAGAACCCAAGCCAGAGTATTTGTCAATTTTTGTGAGAATTTTCACAAAAGCCTCCTGCAACACATCTTCAGCCTCGGTATAGTCGCTCGCATACCGAAGACAAAGCCCAAACATTACAGGCGAGTAAGCCTCGTATAAGCTACGCTGTGCGTTTGGGTTGTTTGCTTTACATTGCGCAATTATTAAGGCCTCGTTATCCATAAGCTATTTGATTATCAGACATAAAACAGGGAAAAATGGTTGCATTTATCCCCAACAGTTACAAATTGCAATTTCAAAAAAAACAGCGCACTTCCAAATCCTCAATTCCTGCCACAACAAATCCGAAAAGCACCCGAAAAAGCAGTCAAAAAACAAGACAAACGCCATTCGAAAAAAATAAAGATAAGGAGCTGTAGCCCAACAATATTTGTAAGGGCGGCTACCGGCTCTTGGCTGTAGTCCTCGCAACGGGTACAGTATCACTTGGCCACCCTTATATTTCAGTCATAAGGCAGTACCAAAGGCCACCGCTTCATATGCTGTGGGCTACTTGCCGCGATCCGGGCTAGTTGGAACGCCGCGCTGTCTATCCACGCCGTTGGTTCGCTGGGCCGAAACTTAAAATTGGCCTGTGGCCATGTGGCATTTCGCCAAGTTCCAAAAAGCCAACTATCGCAATCGAGGCCAAGCAAAAACCACCCACGAAGCAGTAAACTACCCATGCAACAGCATACCGTTTGCCCAACTCCCACCTCGTGAATCGTTCCATATCCCAGGGCACAAAAAACCTCATAAATTTGCACTATAATATAAGGTGTACTTGTGGCGAAAAAATCAGACTTTTTTTGCCACAATAATCACCTGTAATGAATTCAGGCGAAGCGTTTGACTGTGTTCAAATCCGTTTGCAGCCATAAGGTGAACGTATTGGTCGATGCTTCGTTCGCAGCTACCACACATAAGCATCATGTTCAGAGACAATAAATGAGGCTCGCCGATTGAGGGCGAATGTTCTACCAGAAACAGAATCCCCCCAGGGTTAATGGCATTGTGGCAATTTTGGAGAATTATTTCGGCTTGCGGATCGGGCCAATCGTGGATAATACGGCTGAGCACAATTGCGTCGGCACGAAAAGGGAGCGGTTCAAAAAAAGAACCCGAGTGATAACTTGCACGCGGATGGGGCGTTTCTTTGGCCAAAGCGGAAACTTCGGGCAGGTCGAAAAGGATACCTTGCAACATGGGGTAAGCATCGAGTAAGTTGTAGAGCAGTACGCCAAGCCCACCACCTAGGTCGGCAATATTGTCAAAACGATCGAAGTCGAAACATTGGGCAATATGCTTATAATCGGTAAGTGCATACTCCCGCATCGCCGAATGGTAAATCCGTAGTTTGTCTGGTTGGTTTTGGAGCTGCTCGAAATAGGGCTGCCCCAAGGCCAAATCGAAGGCCGAACGCCCCGTAATAAGTGTGGCCGAAAGCTGTTGCCAAGCTTGGAGATGCTCTCCGCCCCAAAGAATACAAGACTGTTTGAGGCTCTGGGGGTGCGTTTCAGTGAGGAGTTCGCCGGCCAAAGTGAGTGCATACTCGCCTTGGTTGTGCAGCAGTAATTGGTGCTCTTGCAAGGCAGTGAGCAAGGAACGCATAGCTTGGGGGTCGGCATTGAGTTGGGTGCAAATACGGTCTATGGTGTTCTGGCCTTGGGTTATCAGATCGAAGAGCGAGAGCTGGCAGGCGGCGCGAACGGCCATATACAGCCAGTGGGAAGTAAACATTGCTTTGAGCGAGCGTGCAAATGAATCGTACATGGTTTTGTGCTTGGAATAAATGGTTGTTTTGTGATGCGATTTGTTACAAAATTGTGAGTTGCTGAATGTACCCACATATATAAGGTGTACAAAGTTAGTGAACTCTGTATAATCGGCAATATTCTCAAGCCATGGAATAGGGCCAACTGCCCGCGTTTTAGGGAGAATCACAGTGACCTGAAGGGGTATGCAAGCACGCTGGGGCTTGCCCTTGGGGGCTTTGGGGGTACTGACGCTGGCGCCAATTTGAAAAACAGAAGCACCAATTAGCCCGGATAGTAGCGGTAGCCCACAGCTTTTGGGATTACGAAGTGGCTAGTTATCAACTAGCTGACGCAATAGATGCGAAAGAATACGCAGCCAGTTGATTCGCCCAAAAGCGAGGACTACAAGCGAATAGCCGGTAGCCGCCCTATGACTGAAAAGTTTTGCTCCCGCTCCAAATAATTATTTTTATTTTTTGCCATGAGTATTGTCCATAAAAAAGCCCTTCTTAGAGGAAGGGCTTTGCATTTATCCGGATGCTGTGTGTTTTATTCTAATAGATTTCGAGCTGGGGGTTGGTAATGGCCGAATTGCCACTGCACGAACCCAGGGTGATAGACGATGCAGATTTGTGGAAATAGTACCCGCCTCCACGAGACTGAACCGAACCACAGGCATTGGAGAAAATATTCACCGTGTCGAAAATTATGGTGGCGTCGTAGGCTGCAATACCACCACCATAACGACTCCCTGAGTTGTTGTTGATGTCGGTGGTTTTAATGGTTACATTAGATTTATCGACACAGATTCCCGCTCCACGATAGGCATCGGCTGTGTTGCTATAGATTTTGCAGTTCGTGATTTTAACCGTAGAACTCCGCCCAATGTATATTCCACCGCCCGAGCCGCCATTATGAAATGGAGCGTACTGCCCCACGGTGTTGTTGCGTACCCAAACGTAACTGAAAGATACGTTAGAGGCTGCTGCAATGATGACACCACCGCCGTAGTAACCAATCTGACCATGTTTGTTCGCGTCGGTAAAATCGCGAAGTGAGCCAATTCCGTTTTCGATAATCATGCCTTGTAGGTCGATTTTTTTTGCAGAATTTTCGATGGTGAGTGTGGAGCTTGTGCCTGTGCCGTGGAGTATTACGCTCCCAGGGGTGGTGGTGTTACCTTTTATGACAACTGCCTTGGAGCCTAATAAAAGGTTTTCGTTGTACGTACCATCGGCAACCATAATGAGTGCGCCATCGGGTGCGGCGGCTACGGCTGCCGAAATGCTTGTATAGTCGGCTCCGCCACTATCATCGACGGTAATGATTCCAGTAATGGAAGTGGTAATACTAAAAACATTGGCAACTACCCCATCAACCTGAAAAACGCCTGTACCACTTTTACCTGAGGCCGCGCCTATATCGATATTGGCGAGATTGTAGTTAAGGTCTTGAACATCGAAAGTCCCGACATAAGTCTTTGTATCTGTCCATGCGCCAGAACTGAATGTAACCATGCCGCCAGGATTTTCTACGGGAAAACTGAGGGTTGGGTTAATGGTCGTATTCATTACAAGGTCGTAGATTACCGTAATTTTGAACTTGCCTGCACCAACGTTACTTTCTTGT
>JBDKHP010000195.1:0-4586 GCA_039797645.1 Bacteroidota bacterium | reverse complement strand
TTTTACATCCGACGAAAACACACAAAAAGAAAACACCGAAAAATTCCTTGGCAAACTATCAGATTATGCCCGCACACAAGTTATACAAGCCATTCAAGTACAGATCGACAGCAAAGTAACCAACGACATGACGGTACGCAATGGCGACGTCGATCAGGTATTTCAGCAAACAAGCGTCTCGCTCGCAACAGCCGAAATAGCCGGACTCGAATTCAAAACCTATTACGATCCAGCCACAAAAATCGGATACGCAATCGCGTTTGCCAAACGAGAAACCTTAGTGGCATATTACAAAGAAAAACTCAAAACCAAAATCGCCATACTTCCACAAAAAATAGCACAGTCCGAACAACTCATCGCTGCCGACGACAAAAAAGCTGCCCTCAAAACCTATTACGAATGTATGCCCGTGTTCAAAGAAATAGAAGAAGCACAAGCACTCCTAATAGCCCTTAATGTCAGCGGATCAGAACTTTCAATCAAACAAGTCTCCGAATACCGCACCGCCGTACAAACCGGCATTTCCAAACTCCAAAACTCATCAAACCTCGATATTAGCCAATTGGCATACTTCCTCGCTTACGGGCTTTACCTACAAGTAGGCGATATACAAAACCAACTCTACGTTGGCCCAATGACCTTCCAAGACACCGAAATGGAAAGCGATTTTTCCAAACGATTCCTCAGCGAATTTCAGCAAAATCTTGTAAAAGCTGGCAAATTCAAACTCCAGCAAGGCAGTTATGACCAAGCAGCATCCCTAAAAGGCTTTTACAGCAATTATTATGTTGACGGAACCTATTGGGAAGAAAACGGCAAACTCAAAGTAATCGTACTCATGCGCGACACAAAAACTGGCAAAACCAAAGCTAGTGCCGAAGCCTCAATCGCCACACAATGGCTACAACAAAACAACATAAACTACCTCCCCGAAGCCCTCAAAAAGATTGAGCAGCTCGCCGAACTTAAAATAATGATCCAAAACCCAAACTACAACTGCAAAGTAACCAATCTGGCCCGCACACCACTCGAAGTATTCACCGTTTCCGACGACGAAGCCACCCCAAAAATCCCCGTCAGATTCAAATACCTCACCGATGGAAGCGAAATAGCCACCATTTGGTCCGATGCAAAAGGAAGTGCCCAATGCATCCTTGCAGGCATAAAACCCTCTACCAACGTTACTGTCTTGGTCGCAGAACTCGACGTAGCAGCTTTTTTGGGACTCGATAAGCACTCCAATTTCGCAAAAAAAATGACAGAAACCCGTTCAATACCCCAAACCAAAATATTCGCAACCATAGAAGGCCCTTCAGCCTTTTTCCTCGTACGCGAAGCCGACACTGACAACCGTTCAATGCAAATTCCATTCATAGAACCCAAACTCAAAGAATCCCTTTCCAACCAAGGATACACCTTTGCAAACGATGCCTCCCAAGCCGAAATCATGATCACCGTAAACGCCAAATCGCGTAGAGGCAACGAAATGTCTGGTTTGTATTTTGTATTCGTAGATGCCAACGTCTCTGTAATGGACTTAGTAACGGGCAAAGAAATTTACAAAAATGCCTACACCGACATCAAGGGCGGAAGTGCTAACTGGGATCGTGCCAACGCCAAAGCCTACGAACAAGCCGCAGAACGCATCACAAAAGAAATAGTAGAAACCGTTCTTAGCAAGTAACTTACAGCATAAATCAAGCGCGTTGGGCTAAATCATTTACATCCGAAACCGCAAATCGATCGGTGTAAAACCAACCGCAAATCATCAAACAGAGCCACAAGCAAGCATTGTGGCTCTTCTCCATTGCACTCCCCTGTCGATTAACAAAATAAAAAAAATAAGGATAAGGAGCTGTAGCCCAACAAAATTTGTAAAGGCGGCTACCGGCTCTTAGCAGTAGTCCTCGCAACGGGTACTGAATCACTTGGATGCTTATGTATTTCAGTCATAAGCCAGTACCAAAGGCCACCGCATCACATGCTGTGGGCTACTTGCCGCGATCCGGGCTAGTTCGGTCGGCAGCACCATTTGTAACGCCGTAGGTACGCAAGGCCGATACTTTTGGTTGGCCTACGGCCATGGTGCGTTTTGCTCTGTCACCCAACCAACGGAACAGCAATCAGGGTAAACGCATCAAAATTTCCAACAAATTTCCGGAATGGAAAATATACTATTTCAGAATATAGAAGACCCTCGTGTGTTAGGGAGGTATAGACACAAGTTGTCAGATATTTTATTCATAGCCTTATCCACCCTAATTTCCAATTGAGAAGACCTTGAAGATATGGGAATATTTGTAAATATTTGGAAATGTGAACATAACGCGGTTGCAGGAATATTTAGAGTTGCCCAATCGTATCCCTTCGCATGACACTTTCAACCGAGTTTTAAGTATTTTGAAACCAGCTTCATTACAAAAAATATAGACAGAGGAAGGAGCTGCACTTCTCTCTCATGTGAAAGACTATCAAATTTGTATTGATGGCAAGCGAGCGAAAGGAGTCAATCCAAGAAATGAATTACACCAGAGACTACATATTCTCTCGGCTTGGGTAAGCGATTTTAATATCTGCATAGGCCAACAATCCACAGATCAAAAGAGCAATTAAATAACAGCTTTGCCATTGCTAATAGAGCAATTAGAAACATCGAATGCGACGGTAAGTATAGATGCCATGGGGTGCCAATCTGATATAGCTGATCAGATCGCTAAAAAGGAAGGTCGCTATTTGCTATCCTTCAAAATGAACCAGCCCAACACGTATGATTTGGTTGATAAGATGTTCAAAATCAAACAAGTACATAGCGAGTCAGACACCGAAAATATGCATGGGAAACGATATGAGTTTAGAGAATGTAGCGTAATAAATTTGACAGTATAGGAACAATATAATTCCGTTTTTACAAAGTGGGTAGGTCTTAAGAAAATCATACGAATTACTGAGGTGAGAGAAAACGGAAACAACAAGAGTGAAACAGTAAGATTCTATTTAAGTAATGATGCCGATTCGGATTCAGAAAAATTCAATAAAATGATCCGTAACCTTTAGTACTCCCCATTTATTGGACCACCAAGTCCCCAAATTAAGGTAAATTTTTATTTTAAAAATTCATAAATTTGAGCATCAGAATAAGCGGAAAATGGCTCTGCTGGGGAGCAACCATTCAGGAATATTCTGATCCTATGAGAATGACCGAAGGAATCAAATCCTTCGGTTTTTTTGTTATACATTCTTTTAGGCTTGTGCCTAAGAAAACCCATTTGGAGTGATTGCGAAGCAATCACGAAACAGCCAAATATCGCTCGGCAGGCGTTTGTCGATCAATGCCTTGGTGTCTTTTTTGAACGTTATAGTAGCCTATAAATTTCTTTATTCCACGATATAATTCTACCCCATCTTGAGGCAAGTAAATGTACACATAATCTTGCTTAATCGTTCTCCAAAATCGTTCAATATAAATATTATCCGTGGCTCGTCCTTTTCCGTCCATGCTTATTTTGATATTGTTATCTAGCTCAATTTCAATGTAATGCAACCAAATTTCACTGGTAAACTGACTACCTTGGTCTGAATTTATTATCTCTGGCTGGCCGTGTTTTTCGATTGATTTTTTCAATACGTTCAACGAGTTTTCAGCTTCAAGATTGTTATAAATCCCCCAGCCAACGCAATATCGACTAAACACATCAATGATGGCTGTCAGGTACATAAAGCCCTTTGCCAGTGCTACATACGTTATATCTATTTGCCATACTTGGTTTTTATGGTCGATAATCAACCCACGTAACAAATACGATCTTTTGTATTGAGCCAGACCTAGTTTGCTAAGGTTTCGACGAGGATAAATGGCAATTATCCCCATCAGCCGCATCAGTCGGCGGACACGCTTTACGTTGACTATCATGCCTTCGCACAGCAAGTAATCTTGCATCTGCAAAACCCCTTGTGTGGGGAAATTGAAGTGATGCTTGTCCATGTGTTGCATTATGTGTAAGTTCTCATCGCTCTCAATAGCAGGTTCATAGTAGTAATTGCTGCGTGAGATCCCGAGCAAAGAGCATTGTTGCCGGATGCTCAATTTGTCATCAAAACCCACCATGGCTACTCGTGCTTTGATTGACCAGTTTTCTGCAATTCTTTTTTTGCCCAATCCAGTTCCATCTCCAGGCGTCCAATCTTGGCATACAGCAGCTCTTTCTCATCATCAGCTGTATCTGCCTGAGACTTTGTCTCAAAGAGTTCCTTCATGCGTTTCAAGCACACTTGTTTCCACTCCGAGATCTTGCTCCCATGGACTTCAAATTGTTTTGACAACTCTGCCAATGTCTCGCGCTCCTTGAGTGCTTCGATGGCAACTTGAGCTTTGAAGCTCGCCGTTAATTTGCGTCTTACGTTTTTCATTTTACTGGTAAAATTAGTGGCTTTTTTTACCTTAACCAGTGGTCTGAAAATTGGGGAGTATTATAGTCAGTTGGAGTTCCGAAACGCTTGCAGCAATGGATTTACACTTATATGGCAGCTTTGATAGGTTTGAGTGTGAAATGCAAACGGGGTTACGAAGCCCAAATTACCCACTACCT
>JBDKHP010000194.1:0-14569 GCA_039797645.1 Bacteroidota bacterium | reverse complement strand
TAACGAAAATACCGAAACCATAAACAATGCCAACAAACTCATAAATAGCTCCATTAAATATGCCGCTTCTGCCGATATTAGACTAAAATCTTTGCTCAGATACGACCTAAATATAGCTTCAGGTATCATTAATACTATTAAGGAACGACATATACAACATTTTTTTATAGGTATTCACGAAAAAGCTTCGATTCTCGATAGCTTTTTTGGTAATTTAACTTCAGATTTATTAAAAAAGAGCGACAGCAGTATTTACATCAGCAAGTTGTTTCAACCCATAAATACCATCAAAAAATACATCTTGGTATTGCCACCAAACACACACCTTGAATCGGGTTTTATAGATTGGTTTATGCGAATTATGCAGATTTCTATGAATACGGGAAGTAAATTTGTTGTGTACACCAACAACGAAACACATATTTTTTTGCAAACAAATTTACGTACAACTTTCAAAATATCTGTCGATTATGTATTTAAACTACTCCTCGATTTTAAAGACTTGCAGCAAATTGCAGACGATGTTGCCGACAACTCAATGATAATTTTCAATCTGGCCCGCAAAAACAGCGTATCGCACGATAATTCGATGGATCGAATTGGCAACTTAATTAATAAATATTTCAATCATGTGAATTTTATTTTGGTATATACCAATAATTTTGAATCGAGTAAGCGTGATGGAAATACATTTGCCAATGTTCCACTTAAAGGGATGTTAATAAACTAATATTTGTTTTTATATTCCTATTTTTCATGGAAAATAGTATTGAAAAATTGCTAAAAATAAAAAATGGTTTTAAACCCATAGAAGCCGAGGCTAAAATGTTGATTGAAGCCAAACCCTGGGTCGAACTCAAATCCCTTGCTTCGGCATTGTTGCACCATCAAGCGTATCAGATTCGGAGTTTGGCTGTTTTTTTATTTGGCCATTTTGCAGCAACCGATTCTGGTGCACTGCACATCTTGCAAACACACGTGAGTAAGGACCCGAGCTGGCAAGTGCAAGAGATTTTGGCAAAAGCTTTCGACCAATATTGCAAAGACACAACCTATGAGAGAGCGCTACCTACGATTGAAAATTGGTTGGCACACCCAAATCCGAATGTGTGTCGTGCGGTAACCGAAGGTTTACGCATTTGGACCAGCCGCCCATTTTTCAATCGCAATCCGAAATTGGCAATAGACCTTATTGCCCAACACAGGTCCCACGAGTGTCAATATCTGCGAAAATCGGTTGGCAATGCACTTCGCGACATCTCTAAAAAACACGGTGCGTTGATTGATGCAGAGATTTCGACTTGGGATTTGGACAATCCCCGCATCCTTTTCACCCATAAATTGCTCACCAAAACAAAGCTCCCACCCAAATGAAGCGGGTATGAAGCTGTTTTGTGTGCGGGTAGTTGTTATATTTCCCTCGTTAAATTGCCGAGGTCTCTCGGCGTGAAATACAATTCATGGCAGCGATCTTATATTCCAAAAGCGAGAGGAATACCAAAAGTATATGTATTTTTGTCTTTTGTATTCGCTTTTGTTTGCGAACTGAGGTCTCGCCACAAACCCCTTAATGCTTACTGTCAGAAATTGTTGTACACCCTGAGCAGGTTGCTGCTTGGGTAAAATGCTGTTTTATAGTCTTGTAAGGGGTATTTACCTGGGCCACTTTCCACGTTCCCGAAATATAGATTATAGCGCGATTTGCAAGTGGGGCAGGATGCAAAATCGGTGCTGCCTGCATCGGGTGCTACGCGGGCGAGAGAATTTTCGGGATCGTAGGGGCAGTGTTGGTCGAAGGCAGTGAAGTCTTCGTAGCTGATGCGCTTGATGATGATTCCTCGCGAGCCCCCCAAAACGAGCAATACGTTGCCTACCCCGGTGAGGTCGCGGTATTGGGTGTTGTTTAGGTCGATCGTGAAATCGACAGGAACTTGGGGTACTGGGATTTTTTCGTCGCAAGAATTGAGCGTACTCAGAATTATGATGACAAATATTAAAACTTTTGCTGTGCTTTTCATGTATAAGAGTATATAGGAGTTGAAATGGAATTGTATTCTCTTGGGTAGTCTATTATGCTTATTAATAGCATAATGTGAATTTTCACTAGGTGTTAGTTTAAAAAAAAACAAAATGTTATGATACGTTCAATAATATTAATAATCGGCCTGATAACAGTGTGTGTGTGTGGCGATGCCGATATTGTATTTGGGCAATCGCAAACATCGCAACGGCAAACAGAGCAACAAAATGCCAAAGAAGCCAAAAGACGCGAGAAAATTCGTAAAGAGCTTACGAAGCAAAATGCAAAGGTAGAATTAGCCAACCAAAAGAAAGCACAGAAAGCACAGAAAATGGCCTTGAAGCATCACTACGATATGCAAACAAAATCGACACGCGATCGGATGGATAGGCACCGTAAAAATGCAGGATCGAACTACGGAAATCAGGGAAAATCTTTTTGGGGGCGACTCTTTCGCCCCAATTCAAGATAATTCGCTGCGTGTTACAACGAAAACAAAAGACCAACTTCTTGAAGTTGGTCTTTTGTTTTATGGCGCACAAATACTGGTTGTTTGTTTATTTTTGTTGTGCCTTGGCGTAGCTATCGCGAAGCGTAACGGTACGGTTTATTACTAAATTTTCGGTGGTACTGTCTTTATCGACACAGAAATAGCCTTTTCGCTCAAACTGGAAGGTGGCCTCGCGTCCTGATTCCGCAACGGCTGGTTCAACTTTGGCCCTAATAACGGTGAGTGAATTGGGGTTAAGAAAATGCATGAATTTTTTGGGTTCAATTTCATTCTCATAGGCTTCGGGCGTTGGGTCTGTAAACATAGGTTCGTACAAGCGAACTTCAGCGTCAATTGCCGAGGCTGCATCTACCCAATGTATGGTGCCTGGTATTTTTCGGTTATCTTCAGACTGTCCGCCAAAGGTTTCCGGATCGTAAGTACAGTGTATTTCAGTTATTTGGCCGTCTGTATCTTTCACAAAATCGGTGCAGGTGATGTAGTATGCGTAGCGCAAACGTACTTCTTTGCCAGGAGCCAAACGGTGGTATTTCTTTTGGGGCACTTCCATGAAGTCGTCGCGCTCGATGTAAATCTCGCGAGAGAATTTCATGAGGCGTTTGCCCATGGTTTCGTCTTCAGGGTTGTTGGTGGCAATAATAAGGTCGCCACCTGCTTCGGGGTAGTTGGTAATAATTACTTTTATGGGATCTAATACGCCCATGAAACGTATGGCCTTTTTGTTGAGATCCTCACGGATACTAAACTCAAGGCTCGATATGTCGATGAGGTTGTCGCGTTTGGCCACACCGATGCGTTCGGCAAAGTTGCGAATACCTTCTGCGGTGTAGCCTCGGCGGCGCATCCCAGAGATTGTGGGCATACGCGGATCGTCCCAGCCTGTAACGACTTTGTTTTGTACCAATTGGAGGAGTTTGCGCTTGCTCATGAGGGTGTATGTCATGTTGAGGCGTGCAAACTCGTATTGGTGGGGTATGATTTTAGTCGGATCTGCTAATTGTTCAAGGAACCATTCGTATAGCGGACGGTGGGGAATAAACTCTAATGTGCAGATTGAATGGGTAATTCCTTCTATGTAATCGCATTGGCCGTGGGCGAAATCGTACAATGGGTAGATTGCCCATTTTTTGCCTGTGCGGTGGTGTTCTATGTTGCGGATACGGTAAAGCAGTGGGTCGCGCATGAACATATTCGTGTGCGCCATGTCGATCTTGGCACGCAAGAGGTAGCGTCCGTCTTCGAACTCGCCATTGCGCATCCGCTCGAAGAGGCTGAGGCTTTCTTCGATAGGGCGATCGCGCCAAGGGCTTGGTCGGCCAGCTTCTGTTATAGTGCCTCGGTAGGCTTGTACTTCGTCTGGGGTGAGTGCATCGACATACGCTTTACCATCTTTGATAAGCTTTACAGCCATCTGGTAGAGTTCCTCGAAATAATCTGAGGCATATTTAGGCTCATCGGCCCATTGGAAACCGAGCCAACGAACGTCTTCTTGTATAGATTCTACGTATTCTACGTCTTCTTTTGCAGGGTTTGTGTCGTCGAACCGAAGGTTGCATTTGCCACCGTAGTTTTGGGCAAGGCCAAAGTTCAGACAGATAGATTTTGCGTGGCCAATGTGTAAGTAGCCGTTTGGTTCGGGTGGAAAGCGTACTGTGATTGTCCCGCCGTGGGTATTGTTTGCCAAATCTTCTTCAATGATTTGTTCAAGAAAGTTGAGATTCTTTTTTTCTTTAGTTACTTCTTCCATACAGCAAGACTGTTTTGTTATTGCCTTTTATTGTGGTACAAAATTAACTGATTTTGGATATAATGGTTTTAAAGATTGTGTTTTTTTTACAATGGGGGGTGTTATTTCAGTTTTTTAGGCTTTATTCTTCAATTTATACAGATTTTACCTGCTTGTGGGGGGTGTTTATTTGCTTTTTGGGTGGTGGTAGCTAGATTGTACGGTTTAATAATGTTGCTCAGTGTACCATTTGGGCGCGTTTGCGGGGCAGAAACTGGCGAGAAATGAGAGTATAAGGGCTGGAATTAGCCCAAAATTGTTTCGTAGTTTCTAGGCAAATTAACACCAAGGCCATTTGTAATACCCCAGCGAGTGCAAAAAAATTAAATAATAAGGAGTGGGAACTCAATGCTGTTTTAGGTGGCTGTTGCTGGCTTTCCGCTATTAGTCCTCGCGTTCGGGTGCGCAATTTACTGGAGGCTTTCGTATTTCAATCGAATCGCGTTGGCTTGCTGCCGCTTCCTCGCGCCGCTGTGGGCTACGGGGTGTTTTCTGGCAGGGATTCTGGCCAAGCCGTAGGCTTGGAGTGCGTATGCGCCACATGGCCGTAGGCCAACTGGCTAGACTTGCCCTGTGAAATTACGGCGTGGGATTGGAAAAAGGCCGCACGGCCTAGCCCGGATAGTAGCGGTAGCCCACAGCAACGTACTGCAATGGCCTTTTGTACTGGGGTTTGATTGAAATACATGGGCAGCCATGTGACTCCGTTCCCGTTTGCGAGGACTACAAGCGGATAGCCGGCAGCGGGGTTTATTTGAAAAGTTTTGCTCCCGCTCCTAATTTTTATTTTTATTTTTTTGCTTGTTTTTCGGGATACCTGGTTTTTTACGAAATGGTTTTGTTGGCGATGCTTGTGTTTTGGGTGCTGGCTTGCCTGGCTGGGGTTCTTGCTTATTTTCCGTGGGTTTGTGTTGTGGAAAATCTTGCGATTGGCTACCTTTACGACACGATGCTTGGGTGGATTTATGCAGTTGAATTTCCTGACTGCGTATGTGCTCTAGGGCATACGTGATTCGTGGCCATTACGGTGACTGAGATTGCGGATATTCCTCTTAAGACGCAAAACTAATTTCTTCAAACTAGGAGCTTGTAAATGAAAAACAAAGCAAAAATAAAGTTGTGTATCGTGACGCGAGGATTGGTACATGGGGGCGAAAAAAAGTTTATTTTTCGTCTGCTCAAGGAGTTTGCTTATCGCAAACAGTTCGATTTGTATGTATTGGCAGATCATAATTATTTTGCGTTTTCGCTTCCGATTGAACCCTCTCATATCTTGGTGATTGAAGGTTCTGGAAAATTGACGTTCGATTACTTGAAGAGTTACCTAACGTTGAGTAAGTTGAAGGCGGATGTGATTATTTACCCGAAGAACTTTATTCCGCTTTCGCATTTTTTGTTGCCTGGCAGGAAGATCAATATTATACATGATCTTGCGTTTTTTATGACGTCGTTCAAGAGTCACTCGAAGGTTTTCGCTTGGTTGCGTCAGCGGGCTATTAAGGCTTCGTGCAGGTGGGCGGATCATGTGGTGGCGGTTTCGGAACATACGCGGAAGGAAATTGTGCGACTTTTGGAGGTGGATAGGAAGAAGGTTACGGTGTGTCATGAGGCGGTGACTTTGGATTCGGTGAAACCGTCGGGTCTGTTGGACGACTCTGAGCCTTATTTCTTTTGCCCTACGACGATGAGTCCCAGAAAGAATATTGTGCGAATTATTGATGCTTTTGAGCAGACACAGAGCAAAACTGGGCATAAACTGTATATTGCGGGTCATTTTGAAGTGAAAAAGAGTCACCTGATACAACGAATAGCTAAAAATCCGAATATTAAAGTGTTGGGCTATGTTACCGAAGGCGACATGGTGGCGATGTATCAGCACGCCACGGCTTTGTTGTATCCGTCGCTGTATGAGGGTTTTGGCTTGCCTTTGCTGGAGGCGCAATTGCTGGGTTGTGCGGTAATTACTTCGCGCATGAGTAGCTGCCCCGAGGTTGCAGGCAAGGGGGCGCATTATATTGACCCCTACAATACCCAAGAGCTTATGGATGCCATGTTGTTGGTGTCGCGCGATGCGTCTTATCGCAATAAACTGACGCATTTGGGTAGCGAGAATATTAAACGTTTCGATTGGCGTACTACGGCGGATATTATTGAGCGGGTAATTCATAGTTTTAAGGCTAAGAAGTAGCGTGTATTCCCTTTGAGGTTTGCGTGTGCGGGAAATTACTTTTATTGGGTGTGTTTTACTTGCATTTTATTATAAGCATTCTTGCTTTGCTTACAGTATGGAACGCGTAGGTGTTGTTTGGGGCCGTATATGCGCATGAGAAATGTATTCTGCTACATTTTAGAGGTGTTTTGATGCCAAAATCTGTTGGTTTTAAAGTTGTATATAAAATTGTAAATTTAATTGACCCTATAATATATTGATGTAGGTGCTTTAAAAACTATAAATTGTTTTGTTAGGTGTGTTAAAATATAGGTGTTGGTTTGTAAAATTGTTATTTTTTTCGTGATTTATTAAAATTGAATTATCTTTGCGTCGTAATGAACGTGCGATGCCTTGTGCAGACAAAAAACAGCTTAGAATTTGTAACCTAATAAAACCGTATAGTTATGATTAAAAAAGTGTATGCTATTTTTGCATTTATGCTGGTGGCAGGTCTCAGTACCGCAATGGCAGCCTCAGACACCCCGGTAGATTCTGGGGCAACTGCTTGGATGCTTACTTCTACGGCACTTGTATTGTTGATGGTGCCAGGTTTGGCCATGTTTTATGGTGGTTTGGTGCGGACAAAAAACGTATTGGGTACGGTGATGCATAGTTTCTCGGCGATGGGTATCGCTACAGTTTCTTGGGTTGCAGTAGGTTATTCCATGGCTTTTGGTCACAGTATACTGGGTGGCTGGTTTGGTTGGAATCCCGATTATTTTTTCTTGAAGGGCATTGATACAAATATAATGTCTGCTGGTATTCCTGAATATATTTTCGTGATGTTTCAGGGTAAGTTTGCGATTATTACGCCTGCGCTTATTGCGGGTGCTTTTGCAGAACGTGTTTCGTTTAAGGCTTATGCTATATTTATATTCGTATGGGGCATTGTGGTGTACAACCCTTTGTGTCACTGGGTATGGGCGGAAGATGGTTTCTTATTCAACCTAGGCCCTAAGGGAGCGATTGACTTTGCTGGTGGTACTGTGGTACATATTTCGGCAGGTGTGAGTGGTTTGGTTGCTGCGATCTACATTGGTGTTCGTAAGGGCTTTCCTAAAATGCAAGTTCGCCCTAATAACTTGGTACTTACTATGTTGGGTGCTGGTTTGCTTTGGGTAGGTTGGTTTGGTTTCAACGCAGGTAGTAGTTTGAGCAGTAGCTTAAGTACTGCACAAGCTTTGGCCGCTACACAGGCAGCAGCTGCTGCGGGTGCTTTGGTTTGGATGCTTATAGAAGGTTGGCACCAAGGTAAAGCGACCGCTTTGGGTTTTGCTTCGGGTATTTTGGCTGGTTTGGTTGCTGTAACTCCAGCGGCTGGTGTGGTACAACCATGGGGTGCTATGGTACTGGGTGGCATTGCATCTATTGTGTGTTATTTGGCAATCATGCTCAAAAATAAACTTGGCTACGACGATAGTTTAGATGCTTTCGGTATTCACGGTGTTGGTGGTATTTTGGGAGCTTTACTTCTTGTATTTTTCATGCGCGATGGTTGGATGCCAGACAATTGGTCTGTGTTACAACAACTGGGCATACAAGCTGCAGCAGTGGGAATTTCTATTACGTACGCAGCAGTAATGACGCTTGTGTTGCTTTGGATCATTAATAAATTTGTTAAATTCCGTCTCGACCACGATAGCGAAATGCAAGGTCTCGATAAAGTTTGTCACGGAGAGCGTGGTTACGGTATGCTTCACCCTAATTAATGGGGTGGGAGTAGCCTCACAGCACACACAAACGAGTGTAGTCAACAGATTTTTCAATTTTTCAAACCATTGAGCTATGAAATTAATTATTGCGATTATCCGCGAAAAACACTTAGATAAAGTACGCGACGCTCTTATTGCTGCCGATATTTCTCGTATCACAGTAAGCAGGGTGTCGGGGCATGGTCAGCAAATGACACCCGAGATTCACCGTGGGCAGATTATTACTCCCGATCTTACTCCGAAGATTAAAATAGAGATTGCTGTAAACGAAGAATATGTAGATGTCACAGTTGATACCATAATTGAGGCAGCCCGGTCTAACACTCCAGATGGTGAGGGTGCTTTGGGCGACGGTAAAATCTTTATCGTACCTCTGGAGCAATGTATTCGTATTCGCACAGGCGAACGCGGCGGCACAGCTATCTAACACATAAAAAACTTGCACAGCTTTGAGGCCATGCAAGTCTGAAATATCAAAAAGAGAGCACGACATTTGTCGCTGTTCTCTTTTTGTTTTAGGCTCTTTTATTCTACATACAAGTTCAGCTTCGTCGGAAATTCCACACTGTATTTTAGGTTGCGTTTTACCACTTCGCCGGGCTGTAATTTTAGCACCCATTTCAACTTGCCCGTACTCCCAACAAGCTCAGCACCACTGTGGTCGATATGCTCTACCTTTACCGCTTCGTTACTCGTTACGGGGTACTGATCTTCAATTACAATCTCGATAGGTATCTTCTTGGTGTTGCGGACGCTAATCTCGAACCCACGCTCTACGGTGCGTTTCGAACCAAAGAACGATTTGCTGCTTAGGTCTTTCAGCTTGTCGCGTTTCACCACGATAGATTTGTCACGGCCAATCCCCAACTGAAGCGTATCGGTAATGAAGTTGCTTTCTATCATGCTCTGACCCATATACGTACCCTCGAAATAGATATTCGCCTGCCCGTCGAGAAGCTGATAGTCCGACCATTGTGGTACAGTTGCCGTAAGGAAAGCATCTGTATCTAGTTTTGGTACAGCCACATACATGTAGTTGGCTTTCACTTCCACTTTCGTAATATCTACGGTGAAGCTCTTTCCGTCTGACGCCACCGAATAGGGTGTTTCAATGTCGTAACGCACATTTGTCAGATTCTCTACCATTTGGTTTGGTACAAAACGCTGTTGCATATCTTCCTCTTGCTCAGCAGTTACGGAAGAAACTGAGCCAGTAACCTCTTCACGCACTTTTTTATCCCGTCTTGAAAAAAGCGACTTCTTCTGCACACCATAACCTACAACAACCACTTCTTCCAAATTCGCAACGTCTGGTTGCAGCATCACATTCACATAGGTGCCGTTCACAGTTACAGTTTGCGACACACAACCAATAAACTGCACCGTCAACTGCTTTGAACCTTGAGGAAGTTCGATAGAAAACCGCCCATCGAAGTCTGTAACAGTCCCATGTGTAGTACCCGTCACCATCACTGTAACCCCAGGCAATGGCGCAGATGTTTCATCTACAACCACACCACTCACCATGCCATTCTGCACAGCTGTTTGCGCATAGCTCGACAAATTCACCTTTGGTCGCGTGGGAGCATATTGCGAAAGATACCAAGGATTTAGCTCTGGTTTCAGTTGCGAAAGCGAGGGCTGTGCATTCGTAAGCGAAAGCTTTACGCCTGTCCAATCGACCCCCGTTTTTTGCCACACACGCGCCTTGAACGTAAGCGAAAGTGGCGAATTCACATCCACCAAACGCAAGTCGTATTCGGGAGTCCAGCCAGCATTTGTCACCAAGAACGACAAATCGAAAGTCGCCATACCCTCTTTATCGGCATCGAGCACCAAACGAATCTGCCCCAAATGCTTTTGCAATTCCAGTTCAATCTTTGCCAAACCCTCAGATATTTTTGCAATTTCCACCTGAATATCAGCAATCTGACGCTGAAGCCCCAGCTGTAAATCCAGAATCGCCGTCAGACGCTCTCGGTAGAAATCGGCCACGGCACGCAAATTAGCTAGTGGAACACCTACGTTACTGCCACCAATTTGTTTGTTGGCCATAATCATCTCATACTCATCCGTTAAGATCTGCAACTTCGACTTTAAGTACTCAATCTCTTTCATTTTTAGCTTCTGCTTGTCCACAATCTCTTTGCGTTTGGCCAAAAGCTCCGGACTCTGATTCAGCACCACCTCATAATTCATCGACTGAATCGTAACCGCCACATTACTCCGCACCTGAATACTCCGCGCGTCTATAAAGTCCGACAAACCCGTAAACAGCAAGCTATTCTTCCCCTTCGTGAGTTTCGTTTTACCCACACATTTCAGTTGAGCCGCATCCTTATACACCAGCACATCGGTGACAGTCGTGGGCAATTTTGTTTCCAAATCTTGCGCCCGCAGCCCCACCGAACCCAGCAGACCGACGCACAACAAGAGCATTACAATTGTTTTTTTACACATTATTTCAAGTTTGAGTTTAAAGAACTCCAATATATAAAATAAACCAACGTTTTAACACAAACAAAACACGCCTATGGAACACTGATACCTCACAAACCCCAAAAAGCACAACAATGAAACTTAATCTGTTCCTCATTTTCGCCCTCAGCACCAACCTCGGTATGGCACAGAGCCTCAGCTATATGGCCGACAATACCAACAAAGAGCGCAAGCTCATACCCTACCAATACCCACGCTGTGCCGACGTTGCATGGGAAAAAGTAATCTGGCGTCTGGTCGATCTCAACGAAAAACAAAACCAATACCTCTATTACCCCATCGAACCCACAGCCAATTACCACAGCCTGATTTCGGCACTAATAGACCTTGTCCAGCAAAAAGGCATCAACCTATACAGCGAAGCCCCCGACGAAGCCCAAGCCCAAACCGTTACAAAAGCCGACATGAATGCACGCCTAGGAGCGAACATCAAAATAATAACCCCCGATGCAGTTGGTTATGAAGATTCGGGTATCGTAGTAGAAACTCCCTACGACCTAAGCGAAATAAAACGTCTGTTAATCAAAGAAGTATGGTTCTTCGACCGCGAACGCTCCGTCCTCGACACCCGCATCGTAGCCCTATGCCCCGTACGCGAATACTTCCGCGAAGAAGACACCGACCAAGAGCAGCCACTCTACAAAAAAATCGCCTGGTTTTACTACCCCGAAATTGAACCCAAACTCGCAAACTACACCCCAATGCCCGGCGACAACCTCGCCCAACCCCTCTCTTTTGCCGACATTTTTCGCCAGCGTCAATTCAAAGGCCACATCGTACAAATCAGCAATATGTACGACAACCGTCCCATATCCGACTACCTCGTAGGCAACGAAGCCCTCCAAGAAAGCGACCGCATAGAAGAAACCATCCGCAAATTCGAAGAAGACCTTTGGAGCAACTAACCCAACCGAACGAAAAAGAAAAAAATAAAGATAAGGAGCTGTAGCCCAACAGTATTTGTAAAGACTGCTGCCGGCTATCCGCTTGTAGTCCTCGCGTTCGGGAACGAAATCAACTGGAAACCTTTGTATTTCAGTCGAATGCTGTCAGTTTGCTGACACCGCATCACACCGCTGTGGGCTACCGCTACTATCCGGGCTAGTTCGGTCTGCAGCTCCGTTTATTACGCCGTAGGTACGCGGGGAAAGCACTTTACTTTGGCCTACGGCCATGATGCGTTTTACAAGCACCTTGTTTTAGGGTGTTTCGCTACTACAACAAAGAGTGTAATCCGTTATACATAAGCAAATTCCCCTCTCTATGGGTGCCCGTTAGGGCAATGTCATTAAGTGAAGGCAATAAAGTTCGGTAAACCGAATTATGATTCGAAGTTCTTTCAACACTCAACCATAAGAGATACCCCACAAAGCACCAAATGTGCGCAATAAATAGCCTTGGGTGAAGCCCAAGGTACAAGCCGATAAGGTGCATCTCTAAGCCCCAAAGGGGCGAAATCAATCCGTCGGGATAATTGATTTGAAACCTATCGACACAAGCTCCTGTCCCCAACGGCTACCCCTCCGTGGGGGGATTTGCTGACGCGTGATGGCTGACGCGCTTCTTTGTAGCAACGAAACACTCCAAATTCAAGTTGGCTTTAAAAACGCCACATGGCCGTAGGCCAAAGAAAGAATTGGCCCGGCGTACCTACGGCGTTACAAACGAAGCTGCCGACCGAACTAGCCCGGATCGCGGCAAGTAGCCCACAGCATGAGGGGGAGTGGCCTTTGTTGCAGTGGTATGATTGAAATGCAAGGGTGGCCAAGTGTTGCGGTTCCCGTTGCGAGGACTACTGCTAAGAGCCGGTAGCCGCCTTTACAAATATTGTTGGGCTACAGCTCCTAACTCTTATTTTTATTTTTTTTTCGGTCGGTTGGCTTTGTGCTATTGGCCAATGGCAGGTGTTGCAATATCAACTCGCGTCAGATATTTTCTGATTTGTTGGGATTTCAAGATCGGTAATTTTTAATTTTTCTATATTTGAACTATTATATATTTAAGAAATTGAGGATTCATGCGTCGGTAAAACGACTCAAACCAATACGAAAACGACTATGATTACGAACGCCGGACAGAGCAATATTTCAAATTCGGGCATTAATTACCGCCCAGCACTGATTATTCTGACTTTTCTTTTTTTTATTTGGGGCGGTATCACCTCGCTCAATGATGTGTTGATTCCGCATTTGAAAGATATTTTTGAGCTTAACTACTTTACTGCCATGTTGGTACAGTTCGCTTTTTTTGCGGCGTATTTTGTAATGGGCTATCCGGCGGGTTGGGTTGTTGGGCGTATTGGTTATAAGAAAGGACTGGTTTTGGGGCTGGGAATTACGGGTTTGGGGGCTGCGATGTTTTATCCGGCTGCCGAATTTCAGGTGTTTGCGCTTTTTCTGATTGGTTTTTTTACGCTCGCCTCGGGTATCACGGTGTTGCAAACGGCGGCAAATCCGTATGTCGCAATTTTGGGTACGCCAGATTCTGCGTCGGCGAGGCTTAATTTGTCGCAGGCTTTTGCGTCTTTGGGTACAATTATTTTCCCGATTGTGGGGGCGTTCTTTATTTTGCAATCGAGCCTAAACCTGAGTCCCGAGCAAAAGGCCGAACTTGTACAGGTTCCTTACCTCGGTATTGCCTTGGCTTTGGTGCTGATGGCGGTGGTGCTTGCTTTTTCGAAACTGCCCAAAATTGGGGATAGGAGCAAGGAGGATCTTTCGGGAACGGACGATTCGGTGAGTGCGTGGAGGTTTACGCATTTGGTGCTTGGGGCGATTGCGCTGTTTTTTTATGCGGGTGCCGAGGTGTCGATTGGGAGTTTTTTTATCAACTATATGGGGGCCGACGGCCTAAATACGCTTCCGAAGTCGGCAGATGCGGGTAAGTTTCTGGCGCTGTATTGGGGCGGTGCGATGGTGGGCCGTTTCTTGGGGGCTATCCTGCTGAAGAAAAGTAATGCTTGGTCGAAGATTTTTGGCGTTTTGTTGGTGTATTTGCTTGGTTTCTTTTTGGCTGTGATGACTACGCAGGGCATCGGTGGTTTTTTTGAAGCGATCGGGAGGTTTAACTTGGTCGCGCTTGGCAAATGGTTCGAATTGGGCTTGCCTGCTGCAATTACGTTTATGGCACTGGTGGTGGTGAATACCTTGGCTTTCTTGCTGGGCAACAAAAAACCGCATGTTACGCTCGCTGTTTTCGCCGCAATTGCCATCGGGCTGCTTACGCTGAGCATGACAAATAATGACAATCTTGTGTTCTACGGAACTTCTATCAATTTGGCCATGTGGGCTGTGGTGGGGCTGGGGCTTTTCAATTCTGTGATGTTTCCGAATATCTTCACCCTTGGGTTGAGGGATTTGGGCAAATCGACTGGCCAAGGCTCTGGAATTCTGGTGATGGCTCTCGTTGGTGGGGCTGTACTTCCGTTGCTGATGGGACTAATGGCCGATTCGTTCAGCTTGCGACTTGCTTTTGTAGTGCCTTTGGTGGGCTACGTGTACATACTTTATTACGGTATCGACGGCTACCGTCTGCGTCAACAAACTGTAAGCGTGGGGATTACGGATGCTGCTATCGGTATCGACATCGGTAGCAATACCACAAAAATTGGCATCGCAGATAAGAACGGAAATGTGCTAGAAAAGGCTGAATTTCAGACGAACAACTTTCCTTCGCCAGAAGAATTGGTGGTGGGAATACATCGGGCAATTGAGGAATTACTCCAAAAAACCGACCATGCTGTGGATATTAAAGGTGTGGGTGTGGCTGTTTCGGGCGGTAATTTCTACAATGGCACTATCGACAACCCTATTAATTTGCCCTACGAGGG
>JBDKHP010000193.1:0-4810 GCA_039797645.1 Bacteroidota bacterium | reverse complement strand
ATATGAACTAATTTACTCGAATAAAGTATCTACCTATAACTTGCTTTCGGATAGTATTATAAAAAGAAAGTCGAAAACGGTCAATAAACGCACTGAAGTTATATTTGAAATTTATTTAGGAAACGCCTATAAAGACTTTAAGAAAAGAATCTACTTACGACAGGAGGATTTTGGAGGAAGTAAATATCTTGTAAAACGAAGTACTGATGAGAATAAATGGGTGGACGTAGATTCTACTAAAACAATTTTAGGGTATATGTGTAAAAAAGCACGACTCGAATCAGATTCAACAGCTACTGTCTGGTATGCAACCACAATTCCGATACCAGATGGGCCTTATTCTTTTTTTGGATCTCCAGGCTTGGTGTTAGAAGCTTCGTCGAAAAGGGTCTATTTTGTAGCAGAGTCTGTGTCGCAACTTACCTCTATCCCAAACATCGAAAAACCCAAAGCTGGTAAAGTTGTCTCAGAAGACGACCTTAGAGGTTTGGCTTTGAAGTTTCTCGTATCTACACATAAAAGCGAGTAACTGAACTTTGTAAACACATGAAGTATTTTCGTTTTTTTTTGTTGGGTATATTTTTTTTGCAAACGCACTTGATTTTTGCTCAAAATAATTTGAGAGGCGTACTCTACAATGCAGCCCGCGAGCCTGTTGAATTTGCGACCGTACAATACATTCAACCAAAAACCAACGAGACATTGGGTTTTGGCATCTCCAATAAAAAGGGGGTGTTTTCATTTGCCGCACCAGATTGTCCTGATTGTATTGTCGAAATTGCCCATGTAAATTATACCACATTTCGCAAACTTGTAGATAGCTCAAAAGCCGAATCTTTAGAGATTGTACTCACAGATAAACAGGTAACGCTTGGCGAAGTAACCATAAAATCGACTAAAGTGGATCTGCGTTACCGCAACGACACAATTAAATACGATATTGAGTCAATACGTACAGGCAATGAAGACAAGCTAAAAGACCTGCTTCGCAAAATCCCCGGTATAGAAGTATCTGAAGGTGGCCAAATAAAGGCAAACGGCGAAGTTGTGGACAAACTCCTTATAAACGGACAAGAGTTTTTTGGCGACAACAACAGCATGGCCACAAACAATTTGGCGGCCAAAATGGTAGGTGCGGTGTCCTTGCTGCAAAATTACAAATCCAACGCACAGTTCGGGAAATTCAAAAACCGCAATACACAGGCACTCGACATTACAATTAAAGACGAGTACAACGGCCTTATATCTGGGGAGTTAGAAGCCCTGTATGCGGTGAAAAGTCGTTACAAAGGCCATGCAATACTCTTTCGATTCGATAAGAAATACAGTATGAGTTTCATTGCCGATGCCAATTCACTTGCCGATTTTGGAGTGAGTATCGAAGATTTTACGGCCTTACGAAAGCCCCTCGATCAAGACGTTCGGCCGGTGGCTTCTACAGATGGCAATGAAAATGAATTGCCCGATTTTCTCCTAAATCAGTCGCTTGTAAAGACCAGTGCCGACCAGTTTACGGCCTTAAATTTTATGTCAAAGCCAACTGAAAACTTGAATATTCGGGCAAATTATTTGTTCAACGCCAATCAGTTCGACACCCAGATACACGACGAAGTATGGTTGGCTACCAATACAGATGCCCGTACCGCCCACGATGTAGCCGCACAAAACCGGCTTTGGTATTCCCAGTTCAATTTGGAAACAAATTGGAATCCCACAAAAAAAACATTACTCCAGCACAATTTGCGGCTCGTATGGACAAACAGAAAGGCCAACGAAAATATTGCCTTACCTCAACAAAATTTTCGCAACCATACCCAAAACGACGAACTCTCGCTCGAGCAAGTACTTAACTTTTCGTACAAACAATCTGCCCGAACCTTTTATTCGTTCGTACTGATGCACCACTACACCCTGCAACACAACGACTTTGCATTCCTTACAGATAAACCTTTTACCAATTTAGGAATTCGCAACAATAGCACAGAGCTGCAACCCAGCGGGCAATCTTTTTCGTTACTTGCCACATGGGGCTACCGTTTTGGCGCTATGGTTTTTCGGGCAGACATGGGCGCAGATATAAGCACCGAAGCTTTAGCAACCAATACCGAACTTAATACAGAGTACGCCAATGGCACAAATACCCTCAATAAGTCCGAATATTATGCAAGATTCAATTTATACAAAAACGAGGGATACTTTCAGTACCAGCTTGCATTTCAGCCCAGTTTAGCACACAATACTTTTGGCTACACCAATTTTTCGCGCACATTATTCTTGCCAGATGTGTTTGTGAAGCTTTCGTTTAATGCCATGCACTACATGCAATTGGGCTACAGTTGGCGGTACACTCAAAGATCTGTCAATGAGCGTAATACACAGTCGTTCTGGTCCGAATACGATGTGTTGTTGCAAAAATCCACACTCACAGACGGAGGTGTAACGATTGACAAATCCCTCAAATTAGAGTATTTTTTGGTGCAAATGTACCACGGGATTTATGTGTATGCCAATGCCTGTGCAATTCAGCAAACCCAGCCCGTGGGTTTGGCAACATCGTTCAACGATGCATTCTGGGTGCAACAGTACCGCATTTTGCCACAGGCCACAAATTGTACATCGGTCGTATCGGCAGAGCTCAACATCTCGCCAATTAAAATGCGTATTGCCACCATGTTGTATGGTTCGGTTTCAGACAAGGCCGTATTTGTGCAGAATCAGATTCAAGATGCTCAAAATTTGTATTTATACGCAAAATTATCCCTACTCAGCTTCTTTAAAGCAGATCTCATAAACTATCAGGTAGGTGTAAAGCACGACATTTCTCGGGTGCGTATTGCCCAAGGGCCTACACAACAATCCTCAGGACTCAGTCCTTTTGTAGAATGTATGGGTAGTGTAGGTAATCTTAACTACGAATTTTCTGGTACTTACGAGCTGAGCCATACGCAGTTAACTAAAACTAAGGTGTTTTTATTAGATTTTTATCTCAAGTACAAATTCACACAATCTGCGTGGGTGCTAGGGTTGCGAGGCGATAATATCTTAAATTTGCGCAACACCCTCGACGCTGCTCAATGGACGCTCGATGGAATTTCGCAACAGCGGCTAAAGTCACGTCTGCCTGGATTTATTGGTGTCTTTGTGCGATTTAACCTAATTTGAATCTGTAGTTTTTTTGTGATTCGCATTGCACCGAAGGCCCCAACTTCAAGTAAAGACTTCCTAGGTTGCTATTGTAAATAGCAAGGGAATAAATTGCTTTAGTAATCAGAATCACTCTTTGAATCAAGAATAGAAACTAGAACCAAACATAATCTAAAGATCACAACTGTAGATGTGACCTACCTCGTAGATAGAGGCTTCACAGGCGACGACCATTTGGATGTGTTCGGCATTATCCGCATGAATGGCCGTGTGTACCACCCAGTGTTGGGAATGTTCCTCTCTCCAGATCCCTACGTGCAAGCCGTAGGCTTGGCGTATGATAGCGCCACATGGCCGTAGGCCAACTGGTTCGTTTGCCCCGCGTACTTACGGCGTGGGATTGGAAAAAAGCCGCACGGTCTAGCCCGGATAGTAGCGGTAGCCCACAGCAATGAACTGCAATAGCCTTTTGTACAGAGGTTTGATTGAAATACGCAGGCAGCCAAGTGATTCGGTTCCCGTTTGCGAGGACTACAAGCGGATAGCCGGCAGCAGCCCTATATTTGAAAAGTTTGGCTACCGCTCCTAATCTTTTTCCTTGTTTTTTTCTATATATCGGTTGGGTCTTAATTCACTGAGAGTGTGAATAAAACAGGGTATTGAGTGTAAATTACCTACTTATAGGGATTTTATTTTAAGAATATTGTTTTTTAGAACTCCCGAATGTATTGACAATGTCGTTTTAATTCCCGTACTTTCGTGCCTAAATATCTCGGATAGAATTCTTCTTTTCGGTGTAACAGCTTGCTTGGTTGGCCCCCCCCTTTAGTTCGGTCAACTTGTTCTTTCTAATCACAATTTTAAAATTCAGAATTATGAAAATGAAACAATCGAGGCTCTTGGCCGGATTTTTCGTCGGACTTCTGTTGCTTGCTGCGTCGTGTAAACACGATCCACAAGGCATAGATCAGCTGGAAACTATGTATTACGACACAGACATCCAGCCCATTTTAAATGCTCATTGTACCATGTGCCACGGAAATGGCCGCACCGACGGCGATGTAGATCTTACGACGTATGCGGGAGTGAGCGAGGTGCTAGTGCCTGGCGACCCTACAAAAAGTAAGTTGTACAAAACCATCACTGCCAAACTTGCAGTGCTTATGCCTCCCAAACCCGAGGAGCCATTGAGCCAAGCCCTGCGCACGAAAATTTATACTTGGATTCTGCAAGATGCTCCCAACAATCAGGCACCTGTTCCGGCAGCGAAGTGATTCACACCCAATTAATTAGTTCTAAATATTAGAAATTTATGAAAATAAAGTTGTTTATACTGGCCTCCTTGCTGCTGAGTCTTTCAATGTGTTATGACGACAGCGAAGAGGAACTTTACCCACAAGGGAGTGGCCCTTGTGTTTCCACAGATGTTACATATTCGGGAATTATTGCACCAATGCTTAACGATAACTGCAATGTTTGCCACGGCAATTCTAATGTCAGTAATGGCGGAAGTATAGATCTCAGATCTTACGCGCAGGTAAACAGTCGTAAAGATCTCATCCTCAAATCTATTTTTCACCAAAGTGGTGCAAAAGCAATGCCTGAAGGCGGTGGCTCTTTAAGCCCTTGTGCTTTGTCGCAATACCAAAACTGGTACGACAACGGT
>JBDKHP010000192.1:0-5191 GCA_039797645.1 Bacteroidota bacterium | reverse complement strand
GCCATTTCGTCAAATTCAGGATAAGTCTCCTCGAAATTGTAAAGTTTAATCTGTTTTGCAGCCTGATTCATATAGTCAATTACCGAATCAATCTCATTGGCCAACAAGTAAATATCATCCCGATCAAAAGGTGTGATAAAAGCCAAATTCAGCTCCTCGAAAATCTTCAAGGTAAATCGGTCGCCCTCACGCTCAAGCTCTTTAATATCGCCTACCAATTTGAGGCGTACCTCCAAATCGGAAGTTCTAAGTAATTTTTCAAAAACGCCAGCAGCGCGTTCCACAACTTCAATTTGTTGTACGTACAAAGGAATAAATTTCTTATCCTTTGGTGTAAGAAGCATAAAAAAATCTGAAAGTCCCATCTGAATTAATATTTTATACCAGTAAAATGCTCTATTGATCCGGCAAATATAATATATCGAATCACATCTTTTCTCAAAACGCAAGCAAGGAAACCCGCCGATTGAAAATTTAATTTCTATGTTTCGGCAATGTTAATAAATCGTGCTTGTTACATTAATTTGCACAAATGATCAGTCGCTAAATACTTAGTATTGAACCCTAAACCACCCGAAAGAACAAAAAAGGAATTAAAAATAAAAATAAAGATAAGGAGCTGTAGCCCAACAATATTTGTAATGGCTGCTGCCGGCTATCCGCTTGTAGTCCTCGCGTTCGGGAGCGAAATCAACTGGAATCTTTTGTATTTCAATCGAATCACATCAGTTTGCTGGCACGGCATCACTCCGCTGTGGGCTACCGCTACTATCCGGGCTAGTTCGGTCGGCAGCACCATTTGTAACGCCGTAAGTACCCAGGGCAAGCCAAATGCTTGGCCTTCGGCCATGGGGCATTCTCAGCCCCCACGTTTCCCAAAAGCACCCCACCCAGAAGAGCCTTTACGAACCACATTCTCAAACAGCTCGCCCACGGTGGAACAACCCTCCTTGAGCATTCAGCCGCACAGTTCGGAAACCACCGCAAGCAGACTGACAGTGCATGTTGCCCCTTTACCTACGATTCTTGTCTGTAAGAACGGCCTCGTGCCTCATGGCCGTAGGCCAACTGGTGGGTTTGCCCAGCGTACCTACGGCGTGGGACTGAAAAACAGCAGGCACGGTCTAGCCCGGATAGTAGCGGTAGCCCACAGCGGGGTGATGCCGTGTCAGCAAGCTGATGTTTTTCGACTGAAATACATTGGTTTCCAGTTGATTTCGCTCCCGAACGCGAGGACTACAAGCGGATAGCCGGCAGCCGCCCTATATTTGAAAAGTTTGGCGACCGCTCCTTATTTTTATTTTTATTTTTTTTATTCATCGGGCTTTGTTTACTGGGGGAGTGTTTTAGACATCCTTTTTTTGTCGCATCGATCTTCTGTATTTTGGCTACGGTTTCGTGATTTTGCGTAACTCGCCTTGCATTTGGGATACGTACAGGCATGGCTTTGGGTAGCGAAATGGGGATAGGGTGCGATTGGGAATTCACAGTGCCTATGTTTGGGGCATCAATTATTACAAATTGTTTGGCTGAACCTCATAATTCGCTACTTTTTGTCGATTTAAGCCGATTTGCGATTTTCAAGAGCGAACTTTTGTTTATTCAATTTGCTGATCTACAGATACTTGTTTTCTAATTTTACAATTCTAAGATTATTGTGTAATTTGGTAGCCGATTACCTAAATTGAAATACCATGATAGCAACAATAAATTGCCCCGATCTTAAATCGTGGAGTACAGACGGAAAAGAATTTCAACTGATTGATGTACGCGAGGTGCACGAACGCGAAATCTGTCATATCGGCGGATTGCACGTGCCAATGGGAGATATTGGCCAGTATATCAGCCAGATACGGAATGATATTCCGGTAGTAGTATATTGCCACCACGGCCAACGAAGTCTGTATGTGTGTACGATTCTCGCTACCCAAGCTGGGTTTACGAACCTCTATAATCTCGAGGGTGGTATTGATGCTTGGGCACGTATGGTAGATGCCCGCGTTGCATTGTACTAACAGATTTTTTAAAATTTTAGTAGTAAAGCAACAAATCAAGATTATTTTCTGGATTTGTTGCTTTTTTTTTGTGATTAGTACAAAAATTCAAAAGCACTTCTGTATGCTCCAATTTCGTTGATATAATCGAAAAATTCGTTGTAGAAGGGGTGTGCGCAAATGGTTGAACTGTCGCCAATTATCACCAGTTTTTTACGGGCGCGGGTAAGTGCCACGTTCATCCGACGAATATCTTTGAGGAAACCGATGTCTTGACGCTCGTTGCTGCGTACCAAACTTATGTACACGATGTCGCGCTCTTGGCCTTGGAAGGAATCGATGGTATTGATAGAAATTGCGGAAAATAGGGGAATGGTGTCGAAATCGGCAAAACGTTCTTGCATGAGCGTCACTTGTGCTTTATAGGGCGAAATGATGGCAATATTTTGAATTTCGTCCAGTAGGTGTAGGGCTTCTACGGCTTCTAGGTAGCCTACTAAGTGCTTGAATAATAGGTGCATTTCTTCTGGATTCATCACACTACGCGACTCTGAGTTGGTTTCTTCTATAAACCCACAGCCAGCGGTGTCGATAAATTCTACGGCTGCATCGTCGGGGAAAATGCTACGCGTGGCCACCATTTCGTTTGCCCGAAGTTCGCCTTTGTAAAAATATCGGGCCGAGAATCCCATTATTTTTTCGTGCATTCGGTATTGTTCGCTGAGCATTACGGCGGCATCAGTTCGGGCTATAGTTTTCTCGAAAAGTGTTACTTCGAGGCCTCCTTTTGCTGCTTCGTACGACTTGATTGTGGGGGGTAGTTGGTGGTGATCGCCGGCAAAAATTACCCTCGATGCTTTTGTGATTGGTAGCCAAGTAGCTGGTTCTAAGCCTTGTGCAGCTTCGTCGATAAACACCGTGCTGAAGTACATATTGCGGAGTACGATATTGGCCGAACCTACAAGCGTGGTGACGACAACGCGGGTTTTGGCAAGTACATCTTCTTTGATAAAATCGGCCAACATGTTGGCTTCTATGCGGTACATCTTTGCTTCGGCCAAGAGTGCGCGGCGTTGTTCGCGTTCTTCAGGGCCAAAATTTCGCTTGTATTTTCTGCCCAAGCTGCGGTATTCTTCAGCCGATTTACGCAAGGATTTAAGTTCTTTGTATCGGTCGTGTTTGGTTATTTTTGCGTCGAGGGTTTTGCTCAGAATTTCTTCAGTAACCCGCGCCGGATTGCCAATCCGTACCACAGCTACATTCTCGTAGCCTAATTTTTCTGCTACCAAATCGGCGGCGGCATTGCTTGGGGCACAGACCAAAATCTGCGTTTCTTTTTGTAGAGTTTGCACAATGGCGCGAATGAGTGTGGTGGTCTTTCCCGTGCCGGGGGGGCCGTGAATGATCGCTACATCTTTGGCCGACAGTACTTTATTTAGAGCCTCGTTTTGGCTGATGTTGAGTTCGGGTAAGTTGATTTTAGGCACTTCTATGAACTGTGGAGGCCTGCCACCGAGCAAAATAAGGCTTAGTTCTTGGAGCCGTTTGTCGGGGTTTTCTACCAGGAGTTTCAATCCGCGCTCCATTTCGCGGTAGGAGTTTTCGTCGAAAAGTAGCTGTACACCTATTTTGCCGTCGTGTAGCCAATCTGGCTCATCGTCAGTTTGCAGGGTAATAAGCATTTCGTGGTCGCGTACGGTGTTTACGATACCACTTACGGCCTCGTCTTCGTCCGTTTTACTGTCAGCATTTGAAAACAAACTGACCAATTTCCCCGACTGAAACAGATGCGATTCTTTGTGTTCCGTATTGCGCGATACCCGCACCATGAGTTGTTCGGTAGAACTAAAACTAGACTTTTCTATTTGCACTGGGTACCAACACACGCCACTCTTGCGCCGCTCTACGAACGACGAATTTTTCATTCGCAGTTTGTATTGTTTTAGGTCTTCGTCTTTTTCCATTTTGAGCAAACGTATGAGTTTACTCAGTTCGGCTTGTATCTCTTTTCGTTCCATGCAATTGAAGTCTCAGACCTATTTATTATGTAATGTTTTCGCTGGCCAGAAGCGTATCTCAAACTCGAAACACGACACCTTTTTTATGCCATTTCTTCACTCAAATACAACTTTAACCAACCCAATAAAGGTAGTGGCTTTCTGGAAATCTCAAAACTGAAAAATTCGTGAATCGGGGTCTATACACGATAAAAGTCAGCTTTTGTGTTCGGCGATATTTGTTATATTTGGCCTCAGAATAGGGTTGGATTTTTAACGGATCAAATTGCTGAGTTTTACGCTTCCCTGAGATTTATTAGCTTGCTACCTCAAATTGTTTTGTCTAGGTGTATGTACACAAAATTTTATACATTTTATAATTTGTATTAACAGTTTTTTTTTAATTTAACAGGTAATTTTCATGAAAAACATTACAAAAAAATCAAATTTAATTTTGATTTCTATTTCATTTTTTGTGTTCGCAATTTCAGCTTGTTCCCCCAAGGTGCAAACTATCGTGTCGCATCGTTACGATTCGCTCGATTTTGCCTCGGAAGTAGCTGTGTTTGATATTAATGACACCCCACCACTCGATGCTGAGATCTTGGGTACGGTTAAGGTTGGCGACACAGGCTTTTCAACCAATTGCGGCTATGCCACCGCCTTGGATCAGGCGCAGCTCGAAGCCCGAAAAATTGGCGGTAATGCCATACAAGTTACCGAACACAAGCTCCCTTCTGCTTTTGGAAGTACTTGTCATCGCATTACGGCTAAAATACTAAAATTAAATAATTTACAAGATTATTTGGCCAGACAACACGAGGCAGATGCACCCGATTCTACATGGAATTATGCCAAGTTATATGTTTATAGAGGTTCTGGTGCAGGGATGCTTATCGCCTACAATCTTATGCTCAACGATTCGGTAATTTGCCGTGTAAAATCCAACAGTAAAAGCGAAGTTTACATTACCACTCCAGGTACTTATAGGCTCTCTGCACGCACCGAGTCTAGTACAGAATTGCCTATCGAAATTGAATTGGGAAGAGAGTATTACATTCGATGTGGCCTTGCAATGGGTATTCTTGTAGGTCGCCCCGCTCTCGAAATTGCTCCAAGGCGCGATGGTCGCGCTGAGTACAACGCATTAAAAATAAAGTAAAATGACAAAAAATATACTTTTTTTACTTGCATTATTGC
>JBDKHP010000191.1:0-2980 GCA_039797645.1 Bacteroidota bacterium | reverse complement strand
GCAAGATGCAGTAAACCAACGCCCTGACATTGCGATTTTCTCAGCCGGAGGCGATACATCGCTTGAGTGGGCTCCCAAATTTGCAGCGGCAGGAACGTTTGTAGTCGATAACTCCTCGGCTTGGCGTATGCACCCAGATCATAAACTTGTGGTTCCGGAAATCAACGCCAATATCCTTACCAAAGACGACAAAATTATTGCAAACCCAAACTGCTCTACCATACAAATGGTACTTGCGTTGGCGCCTTTGCACAAAAAATATGGCGTAAAACGCGTAGTGGTATCTACCTACCAATCTATTACCGGCACTGGCGTTAAAGCAGTAGCCCAAATGGAGAACGAGCGTAATGGTGTAGAGGGTGCAATGGCATATCCATACCAAATTGACAGAAACGCAATTCCCCACTGCGATGTTTTTATCGAAAACGGCTATACAAAAGAAGAAATGAAGCTTACGAACGAGCCTAAGAAAATTCTTCAGGACGATTCTATTCAGGTAGTAGCCACAGCCGTACGGATTCCCGTAGTGGGTGGTCACTCGGAGGCGATCAACGTAGAATTTCACAACGATTTCGACGAAGCTGAAGTACGTGCGCTCTTAGCAGCTACCCCTGGTATTATTGTACAAGATAATACTGCAAAGAACGAGTACCCTATGCCTTTCTACTCAAAAAACAAAAACGAAGTTTTCGTAGGACGCATCCGTCGGGATTTTACCCAAGCCAACACCCTCAATATGTGGGTCGTTGCCGACAACCTTCGTAAAGGTGCTGCTACCAACGCGATTCAGATAGCTGAATATTTGATGTCGGTAGGTTTGGTGTAATCTGCATTTTTTTACGGGTTAAAAAAAAGAGACTTGCTGGCAAGTCTCTTTTTTTTTGCTGCCCCAAATTTGGAGCTAATCCATCACGGTGGGTTGTTTGAAGCCATTTGATTGTGGCAGATGGGTTGATAGTTGGGATGTTGCGATGGGTCTAGGTTTTCGCAAGTGTTCGTAGGCGTGCTGTTGGGCGTGTCGCAAAAACAAGCATAATTCGGGGGAGTAGGGGAGCGTCTGCCGCCAAGCCGTAGGCTTGGAGTGGGTTGCGTCATGGCCATCGGCCAACTGAAAGGATTGGCCCCGCGCACCTACGGCGTTGCAGACGGTGCTGCCGACCCAACTAGCCCGGATCGCGGCAAGTAGCCCACAGCATGTGGGGGCGTGGCCTTTGGTACTGTGGTCTGATTGTAAAACCCAAGCGGCCAAGTGATGCAGTACCCGTTGCGAGGACTACTGCTAAGAGCCGGTAGCCGCCTTTACAAATATTGTTGGGTTACAGCTCCTTATCCTTATTTTTTTCTTTTTTTATTGGGGTGGTATGGTTTTTCGGGTGCGTGGTAGGCCGATATTATAATTTTGGATGTGCAGGCGTTTGTGCGTGTGGATAGTCAAAACTTATCGTATTTTTGTAAATTCGCATTATAAGCTGTAACAGCAAAAAGACTATTTTACAAATGGAGCAATTTATACCACCGCATACTTCAGGTTCAGTTTCACCTGCTGGCAAAACGAATGAACCATGGTTTCCAGCAGAATTGGCTTGCCCGGTTTTGCCGGCGATTCATAGTTTTTACCACTCAGATTTATTGACTTTTTTTGAGCCGAAACTTCAGCGTGCTGTGCAGTCGCAGTCGCCTTTGTTGATTGTGGGGCCTGAAGGTAGTGGTAAGTCCACATTGGCGCGTGCGTTGTATAATGCGTTTTTGTTGGCCGAGAAAGCGGATCATTTGCTTTGGATTGATGCTTCTATGGGTTTGGATTCAGCTTTTGCGCAAAATAGGTGGCTGGTGGCTACGCTTCGGAAATATGGCACGCTATCGAAGTCTAGTATTGCTGAAATTTTGCCTGTTTTGCGTTGTGTTTCGGGTAATAATTTATTGGTGATTGATAATGCAGGGACTGAAATATTAGAGTGGTTTTCTACTCATGGTCTGGGGAGTTCTTGGGGTGTTGTGGCTTGTTGTGTGCCAAATAATGTGGCGCCCAATTGGCAACGTACAGTGGCTTCGGATCTGATAGGCTACAATGAACTGCTCATGTTGTGGGAGCAAAATGTGAAACAGACTCCGGAAGTTGTAGAAAAAGAGGGCTTTTTGTCGCGTCTCAAACGTCAGTTGCTTGCACCGAATGAACAGGTTAAACGACTTGATTTGGTGGCTTTGTTTGGTTTTTTTGAGAATAATGTTCTGTGTGTAAGTGTGTTGAGTAGGTTGGTTGCGGCTCAGGTGCTTGATGCTGAGCTTGTGTTGGCCGATTTACGTGCGCACCCTTTTCCCGTTGGAAGTACGACGGAGGAGATGATGAAGAGGCTTTTTTCGATGCTTCCTGTTGATATTTATAAGTCTTCTTTTTCGGAAAAGGAACGGCAGTTCTTGTCTGTTTTGGCGATGATGCCTACCGATAACCCTGATTTGGCCTTGCTTCGCGATGTGATTCCGCATGAATTGGAAGAACAGTTGGATCCTATTTTGCAACGCTTGTCGAAGCACCCATTGTTGCAGTGTAGTTATGGTAATGCAAACGATAATTCGGATTGTTTGCCTTTTTCTTTGCATGTTATTGTGGCCCAGTTTGTGAAGACTCAAAATCAACCGAATTGGTATCTGGTTTTTCCGGTGTATAATTATATTACTAAGTCGGCAATTCGGACGGTAGATTCCCAAAGTTTTTCGCTACTTATTGATATGACGAGTTGGCTCATTAGTATGTTGCCTGTAAGTAATTATGAAGTTTTGGCGAAGTATCTGACCGATTCGTGCCACAAGCTTTCTGATAATGAAGAATGGGATTTGGCAAAGGACTTGCTGATTGTGACGGCAAATCTTTGGCTAAAATTAGGGCAACAGCCTGGTTATAGGTCGCAATGGGCACATTGTACCAATTTATTGGCTATGACTTATACCCAAATGGGGAATACTGTGCAGGCCGTAGGGTATT
>JBDKHP010000190.1:0-7239 GCA_039797645.1 Bacteroidota bacterium | reverse complement strand
TGCCGATGATATTCACATCCTTAATAGGCTGCGTAAGTTTCCCATTTTCAATCTGGAAGCCCGATTTTACATAAAACGTAAAGTCGCCCGCCCCAATATTTACCTGCCCGTTGGCGAACTGATCGGCATAAATACCCTTCTTCACAGAGGCAATAATAGCCGACGGATCATGCGGCCCACCCATCATAATCGTGTTCCGCATTCGTGGCATGGGTTGGTCGCGAAAACTCTGCCGACGGCCATTCCCCGTTGGCGGAAGTCCATAATAATCTGCCGAAATTCTATCGTGAATATAACTCGTAAGTATTCCCTTGTCAACCAACACCGTACGTTGTCCGGGCACACCTTCGTCGTCGAAATGAATCGACCCCCGAAGACCCGGAATCGTTCCGTCGTCCACAATAGTTATTTCAGGGGAGGCTATCCGCTTCCCAATTTTCTCACTAAAAATCGACAGCCCTTTGCGGTTAAAATCGGCCTCCAAACCATGGCCAATAGCCTCGTGCAACAAAATGCCAGAACCACCAGGCCCCAGAACCACTTCCATTTCGCCACCTTCGGGCTGAATTGCACCCAGCAACACCGTTGCGCCGTCCACCGTTTTGGCCACAAAATCGGCCAAACGCGCGTCAGTGAGCCAGTCGAAACCTGCCCTGGCGGCAATATTGTGTCGGTTTTGCTCCTTGCGACCTCCATGTTCAACCACCACCGATGCAGAAAGCACCACCATCGGTTGAAAATCTTCGGCACAAGTCCCAATATTGTTCACCACAGCCACATACGCGTGCTGCGTATTCACACTCAGTTGCACCTTCGTCACCCGTTTGTCGAAGTCAAAAATCTGGGCTTCAAGACGTTTCAGCAAACCGACCAACACATCCAAATTCGCATGTTTTTCCACCGCCGGATACCAACATGCCGAGGTCTCCATACGGAACGGCATTACATGGCGCAACACGTCCGATTGTGCGATCGTAGCCGCCACCTTCGCCGTGTCCACCAAGCGTTTCAGATCGACCTGCTCGGTAAAAGCATAACCCACCTTATCGCCCACAACCACTCGAATCCCCACGCCAAAATCCGTAGAACTACCCACACGATTCACCAGCCGATCTTCCAGCGACACCCCCTGCGAACTACTATCCTGAAAATACAACTCCGCAAAATGCCCTCCCTTCGACAAAGCCACCTGAAGCACCTTATCGATCTGAGCATCGGCAATTGCAAACCTTTCAATCAGATGATTTGTCATAACAAGTTAACTATTAGTAATTTCAAAATTAGCAAAACCCGCCCTCGCCCGGCCAAACCTACCACCCATTGCCCCAAAAGGACAACAAAAAAGCCATCGGGTTTCTGCTAATTTAAAACAATTGCCCGACACACAAAAACCAAAACCCTGCCAAAGACCAATACCCCAAATAATAGCTCGAAAAAAAATAAAAAAATAAGGATTTGGAGCGGGAGCAAAACATTTCAAATAAACCCCGCTACCGGCTCTTAGCAGTAGTCCTCGCAAACGGGAACGTAACCATTTGGCCACCTTTGTATTTCAATCCAAGCCCAGTACAAATGGTTATTCCACACGTTGCTGTGGGCTACTTGCCGCGATCCGGGCTAGACCGTACGGCAGTTTTCCAATCCCACGCCGTAGTCAGGCTGGGCAAATTCAACAGTTGGCCTGTGGCCATGTGGCAAAAGTATCAAATACCGAACACGCCGTAGGCTCAATTACCACCCTATGTACCCAAGTGCACGAATCTGCCCCAATTGGGAGGGCATAGCCCAATGTCATTAAGTTAAGGAAATACGTTCAGTAAACCGAAATATGCGTCGAAGTTCTGGCAGTACTCAATCGCTACCAGACATCCCGCAAAGCCCCTTTGTGGCTACCAAGCAACTAGAATAAGGAAATAGTAGCGTGTTACCATTCTTTATATGTTGGGAATTAATCGTGGGCAAAGTTACTCAAACACATGCTCAAACCGTACGAAATCCTTCAATTCGTGTAAATGGAGCTACACCCGCTGCAACGCCATAAGTACGCCAGGGTCTCCTTGCATTTTGCCAACAATTCTATATGCACGGTTTCAAATCTGTAAGCGAAACTACTTTTTACAGCACACAAATAATATACACCCCAAGACTTCGTTTAATGACTATTCTCTTTAGCTATTTTAAGAAATTTTATGTTAATTTAGGTTGATATTCAGAGCCTCGGTAGCCTGTATATTTTATTGTCTGATAGTCTTGAGTCACCCAAACGTTCTTTTATTTCAGAAGCACACCACAATAGTTTCCTCGGTTGCAGGCCCAAGTACAGTATGCTGAAGTTTACAGCCACATAAGCTACCCAATTTCATCAGATAGAAGGGTCGTACAACCAAACAAACCCCCAGGTTATACAGTTTTCATCCAATATAACTGATACGAAATGTTTTAAGCTATTGAATATATATTTACACAACAATCAATCTTTAATTCTATGAACATTTACAAAGTAATGCTTACCCTTTTACTGTTTGTAGCCTTGGCAACAGTAAGTTATGGCCAAACCCCCGAATCCAAGAGCGATACGCGCATTAAACAACAACTCGACGAGTTGGGTTACAAGTATTCCTACACCGATGAGGGAAACTTCAAGCTTGTGTTCCGAACCAAAGACGATCGGACACAGATTGTTTTCGTATATTCCAAAACCAACACTTACGAAGGTATGGAGGTACGAGAAATAACCTCGCCCCTACGAATTGAACAAGATAGAGGCGCGTATGGATTCAACGATGTGTACAACATCCTCGAAAAAAACCAAACCTACAAAATTGGAGCATGGCAAATAAACGGAGGCACAAGCCCATTCGTGTTGGAATTTGCCATAAAGCTCAGTGCTGTAGCCAAGAAAGATATGCTCGGGAATCTACTTCAGTTTGCTGCTAAAGTTGCAGATGGGGTAGAAGCAGAAACTTCTACTGAGGATAAATATTGAGAACAAGGGAAAAAAATTCATTTAGACAATTTTCATTTTATTATTTATGAAAACATTAAGATATTTATTTAGCATAATCCTCTTTGTAGCAATCTACAACCAAGGTTTTGCCCAATTGGGCGAGGTGAATTACGACAGCCGTATCAAAACACAACTCGATGAGCTTGGGCTCAAATATACGATTACCGATAGTGGTAATTTCAAACTCGGTTTCGACATAGAAAACAACCGTACGCAAACCGTCGTAATTCGGTCCAAAACCTATACCTACGAGGGGATGGAAATTCGCGAAATAAACGCTACTGCCCAAGTTGCCAAGGACAAATTTGAGTTTAAGATTACAAATCTCTTCGATCTTTTGGAACGAAACCAAACCTACAAAGTGGGTGCATGGCAAATACATGGTGGCGAAAGTCCTTATGTGCTTGAGTTTGCCTTGAAGATAAGTGCCGAAGCAAAATCTGATGCGCTAGATAAGTTTGTGCGTTTGGCAGCAAAAATTTCGGATGCTGTGGAATTAGAGATCACAGGGGCCGATGAGTATTAAGCTCTGTGCGTAGGTATAAAGTTTGTGGGCGTTGCTTTTTGCAACGCCTTTGTTGTTTTTGGGGGATTTGTTGTGCTTGTGTTTTGCATTCGGCTACATGGCCGTAGGCCAACTGAAAGTTCTGGCCCTGGGCACCTACGGCGTATGAAACGCTGCTGCCGTCCCAACTAGCCCGGATCGCGGCAAGTAGCCCACAGCCGTGCAGTAGTGGCCTTTTGTGCAGGGGTTCAATTGAAATACAATAGCGGCCAAGTGACACCGTTCCCGCGAGGACTACTGCTAAGAGCCGGTAGCCGCCCTTACAAATATTGTTGGGTTACAGCTCCTAATTATTTTTATTTTTTCATTTTTTTATCTTTCTGGTTTTCTGTGTTTGGGGTTCAATCGGATTTGTGGAGTTTGGATAAAAAAAAATCGCCCAATGTAAAGAAATACACTGGGCGATCGGTTGAAATTTAGCTGACTTTTATTTTTTATGACTCCATCCGCCGGCTAACCCAAAAACGAACCATGCTAGGGCTACGGAACCTGCGGCAAAGAATGTGTCGCCAAACATTCGCATCCACTTGAAGGTTAAGATGTAGGGTTGTTGCATAAATTCTGCCGAACGGGCATACCACAATCCGTGGTTTACGCTGGCGACTGTTTGTGCCAAACCTACGGGGAGTATGCTGATGAGTACCATGAGTATCAGCCCGATGTTGATGCTCCAGAAGGCAAATCGTATGACGCCCTCTTTCCAAACTACGTCTTTGTTCATGTCGCGTAGTACAAACAACATAAGGCCTATGCCCAACATGCCATATACCCCAAATAGGGCGGTGTGGCCGTGTACGGCGGTGGTGTTGAGGCCTTGCATGTAGTATAAGGCGATTGGCGGATTGATTAAGAAACCAAATATTCCGGCGCCTACCAAGTTCCAGAAAGCTACGGCGATGAAGCTGTAGATGGGCCATTTGTAGGATTGGATCCAGCCGATGTTTCGGCTGATTTTTAGGTTGTCGTAGGCTTCGAAGCCCATCAATACCAAGGGGACAACTTCGAGCGCACTGAAGCTTGCGCCTAGGGCGAGTATGGCTGTGGGGGTTCCGGTAAAGTACAAGTGGTGGAAAGTACCTAATATTCCGCCGCTTAAGAATACGATTGTAGAGAATAGTACGGCTGTGGTGGCTGTGGCTGCTTTCAGAATATCGAGGCGGACGAATAAAAATGCGATTACCACGGCTGCGAATACTTCGAAGAAGCCTTCTACCCAAAGATGTACGACCCACCATCGCCAGTATTCGGCTACGGCTAGGTTGGTTTGGCGTCCCCACATGAGTCCGGCGCCATAAAATGCTGCGATGGCTACCGTTGATACCAAAAATAGAATGAGTAAGTTTCTGCTTTCCGATTTCTTGATGAGTGCTGGCCAAATTGCGCGTGCCATGAGTACGAGCCAAATGATGAGACCCACGAATAGGAATATTTGCCAAAAACGGCCTAAGTCAACATATTCGTAGCCTTGGTGGCCAAACCAAAAATTCTCGATGAGTCCTAGTTTCTGCATTACACCCATCCATTGTCCCAAGAGTGAGCCTACGACTATTACGAGTAATGCGCCGAACAATAGATTGACGCCCAATCGCTGGAATTTGGGTTCTACGCCCGATATGGCTGGTGCGTAATACAAACCGGTTGCAAGCCACGATGTGGCAATCCAGAAAATGGCGATTTGGATGTGCCAAGTGCGCGAGATAGAGTAGGGGAGCCATTGAGCTAAAGGAATGCCGTAAAATGCTTGTCCTTCTACGGTGTAGTGGGCTGTAATTATACCCATAATCACTTGCACGAGTATTAGGGCAGAAACTATCCAGAAATATTTGACGGTTGCTTTTTGGGAGTCTGTCTGCTTTTCGTTTTTGAGAGGGAAAAGTTTGGGTATTTCCTCTGCTTTTTCGTCGCGTTTGCGGGCGTAGTACCATACCATGAGGCCAATACCAGCCAAGAGCATAATTACGCTAAATCCTGTCCAGAGTAACAATGCGCCTGTGGGGCGATTTGCTACGAGTTGTTCCGAGGGCCAGTTGTTGGTATAACTGATGTCTTGCCCGGGGCGGTTTGTGACACAAGACCAAGAAATCCAGAAAAAGAATGCGTTTAGCTTGCGTACTCTTTCGGGGTCTTTGAGCGAATTTTCTGGGATACTGTAGGTGTCTCGGGTTTTGTCGAGAGCAGGGTCGTTGGTGAATAAGCCGCCGTAATATTTGCTGTTGTCGGCAATTGCCGTTGCGCGTAGTGCCGATACTTGTAGGGTTTTGGTTTCGGCGTTGTAGGTGTTGGTGCGAAGTTCGTGTTGTAGGGTAACTTGTAGGGCTGCTTTACGTTCGTCGGTAAGCGCGTCGTACCCCATGCTGTCTGCTGTTTGGGCAAGGCTGTTGAGTATAAACAGGGCTTCTTTGTGCAACCAATCGGCGCTCCAGTCGGGTGCTTGGTAAGCGCCATGCCCCCAAACAGTCCCCATTTCTTGTCCGCCCATAGATTGCCAGACATTCTGGCCGTCTTTGATGTCTTGGCCAGTAAAAAGTACTGTGCCGTCGGCACTGAGTACTTTGTCGGGTATTGGGGGTGCTTGTCGGTATATTTCCATTCCGTAGTAAAGCAGTACGGCAAAAGAAATTGTCATTACGGCAAGAAAGCCCAACCACAGTTTTTTTGTTGTCATAGATAATAGTCTTATTTTGAATTGATTATTAAGGTGAGATTAGGAAATGAGGTACTTGGCAGCGAGTTGTTCTATCTGAACGACACAGTCGGCTGGTTTGCTATTGCATATTGGTTCGTTCTCTAGTGTTGCGAATTTTTGGAGTAGTTCTTCTTGCTCTGCCTCTGTGAAAGCCTTGTCGGCCATCCGGAAAAGTATGTTGTTTTCTTTGGCTATGTGGGCACGTAATAAATCGGCATAGCCATTTATATTGGTGTAGATTGTGGCAAGTGCCTCTTGGTTGCCATTTTCGTAGGCTGCAATATTGTCGGCGATGCCTTTTACGTAGGAGCGTCCAATTACGTGGTCTTGCATCATCACAGCCACTGGGCCTTGCTCGAAAGAGAATCCTTTTTCCACCATTTTTGGGAAGAGTAGTTTTTCTTCTTTGTTGTGGTGCAGCCCATCGGCAAAATTGCGGATTAGGGAAACTATAAGGTTGAGGTCGAGGGTGTCGGCACTCGGTTTTTTTGTGAGCTGTTCCATTACGTCAATCAGACGGAGAATTTGCACATGGTCGTTTTCTAAGTTTGCTGTTGCAGTTTGCATGGTATTAAAGATTTAGTGCTTTGGGATAAAGTATATTGTTTTCCAGATGAACGTGTACGTGCAAATCGTCCTCGAATTGTTCCAGCAGTTTGAAGGCAACTTTGTAGGTATTGCACGCATCTTGGGGTAGGGTATAGCCTTGGGTCATTACGTTTATTGTGTCCATTGCGCCACCAGCATATTCGTGTTCGTTGCTCATGCGTGCGATTTCCGCTTGTATGCTTAGGCGTGCTTCAGTCGAATCTGATTTTAGTGCTATTTTAATTGCTGGGAAGAGAACCTCTTCTTCGTTTTTGAGATGCTGCAAAAGTTCGGTGTTTATTTCAGCCGTCATTGCTGCAATTTTTACCAATTCAGGGTGGTTTTCGCCATGTACTTGGGCAATTTTTTGGGTGTAGAAAACCAGATCGGGGA
>JBDKHP010000189.1:0-2627 GCA_039797645.1 Bacteroidota bacterium | reverse complement strand
AGTAAAATTCATTATAAGAACTTAAACTTCTTTGATAATAAACAAACGAAGTAGTATCGGTTTCGTGAAGTAGAATAGAGCCAACTGTCTCGGAGACAACATCTTGCGGTGTTTTCAAATGTACTAACTGTGGCGGGTTTTCATTGATGCTCATGTACACCAGTTGTTTCAATTTAGAGTCTGCAAATATACATGATTATCATAGCATTAACGAATTTTTTTTCGCCGATTAAATACTGAAACTTACACCATTAAGAATCAATAACTTAAATAACTGACACTCAAAGAAAATCAATCAAATATGGTTCGATGCCAAATCCTATATCCCCTGAAATAATTAATTATCGGGATGCGTGAATTTCAAAGCACAATTTTCTTGGTCGTATGGAATTAGAGTAAGCACAAAATCCCAGATTTCTTAAATGAAAAACAGCAACTGCTTACAAATACGGCGTAGAACCCACGGTTTAATACACATCCCAAAACGGCTCGGGTAAGAATCCGAATTTCAGCTAAGGTAGCCTGTGGAAATTTGAAATGCGAGAACGAAAATAACAGCGAGTGAAAAATAAGGATTCGAAGCGGGAGCCATACATTTCAAACAATCCCCGCTGCCGGCTATCCGCTTGTAGTCCTCGCAAACGGGTACAGCGTCAGTGGGCTGCATTTGTATTTCAGTCAAACTGCTGTACAAAAGGCCATTGCATCAGGTTGCTGTGGGCTACCGCTACTATCCGGGCTATGCCGAACTGCTGTTTTTCAATTCCACGCCGTAATTTCGCGGGGCAAACCTAACCAGTTGGCCTATGGCCATGTGTCTTGTCAGGATAGTGATTGAGTTCCGTGAGAACTTCGACTCATAATTCGGTTTACTAAGCGTAATTACCATAACTTAATCGCTTCGGCGCATGAGGTGCCCGTCTATTTCCCATGAAGCAGCTTTAAATAGAGTCTGTTTTTTTAGTTGAGGTCAAGGCGGATTGGATTTTTTAAAGCGGAGTTTACTACTTGTAAATGAGCATTTAAAAAATTCGATCCAACGAAGAGATCGACTAAAAAAACAGACTCTAAATAGAGCTGGCTGAGTGTATTCTACACCAGTCCCAAACAACGCGCGAATTCCACAAGACACGACTTTCACGCACCGCAATTTGCCCCAAGACGAATCGCCCCGTAGCCGATTCTAAGCATTTAAAATTGTCGCAAGGTATTGTGGTGTCAAATTACTGGAACGTATTCTGCCAGTGAGTCAAGGCAATTAGCTGCCTGTTTCCAACGAGCGACTCAAGGCTGCAGGCTAACCGATAGTGCTTGACCCCTCCAAATTACGGCATTGGTTTGGAAAGTGATGCACAGTCTAGCCCAGATTGATTCTCTTATTGCCTAAGGTGGAGTGGGAGCGAACAACTAATTGACTTTCTCTTATTTCGCTGGTTTTGCTTCTATTTAAGCTTGTGTTTGTATCAACGTTTGAAGCTCAGTTTCAGATTTGCCCCATTTCCAACTTTTTACTTCTTCTTTTGCCTTGACGGCTCCAAGCTAAAATGGGCTGTATTTTAAGCAAAAGTCTATATTTTTCAAAACTTTAATATTCAAATACTTACTAGCAAAAGCGTAATTTCACCTTTTTTTAGAGTGACTCCTCAATTAAAAAGTAGCCAAAACCTAAAGGCTTATATGTTTTGAGCGTCAAACGTCGAAACACGCCATGATACAGTGTTTTATAAAATATGTGCAATTTTGTTAAATGAGTCCACTCTAAAAAGCATTTTTTTTCTTTGGGAAAAATATTCGTGAAAATAACTATCATGTATTCAAGGTATTATACATTATAAAAATTCGTGCATTCGTGGCGAACATACTTTTTAGAGTGGACTCTTAGATGCAATAATTGCGCTAGTTCACAACGGGGTAAAGCGGTATCTGCAATCTGAAAGTATTCGTTTGAAATACAAATAATTACGTTTTATTTCGCACCCTTAGTCGAGGTTACAAGCGGACAAAGCAACTACAAACTAAGCTTTAGGCCGAACCCAAACTAATTATTAACCCAAAATTTCCTGACAGTTTGCACCGAACCTGAAATACGGAGCAACAAGACACCAGAGTAAGCCCGTAGATTAATCGTATTTTCACTTTCTGGCACAAGCTCTTGTACGTACAACCGTCGTCCATTGAGATCGAACAATTCTATAGTAGCCAAATTTTCCAAAGGTTCTATCACAATTTTCTCATCGGTTTGGCTCACTTTAATCTCCGTATTTAAAGTTTCAGTAGGTTTAATTTTCGAAATTTTCAGCTGAAAACGGTTGGTATCTAAATCTTTGCGAGATGTAAACTCATATACCGGCGATTCATTTAGGTAGGTCGTACTCTGTGTGTAGGTATCTAGCAGTGTGTAGTAATATGGTGTCTGCGAAAGTTTATCGAAACGAAATTTGAGCGTATGTCCCGTGGTGGCAGAAACAGCCAAAGGTACGGTGAGGCTATCGAAATCAAATGCCAGCGATTGAATGCCAAGTAGCTCGTTTTGTGTAGCTAAGCAAAAAACTTGCGCTTTACCAGCCTGCGTACTCAGAAATTTGCGTGCGTCGAAGCCTTGCTCGTAGTCTGGCGTGGCATCTGAG
>JBDKHP010000188.1:0-10688 GCA_039797645.1 Bacteroidota bacterium | reverse complement strand
TTCTTTTTTCAAAAAAAAAACGACAACTTAATACCTCAGAATTATGAACCGTTTCTTGCTTATTCTAGTTCTTACGCTTTGTTCTCTGGGTAGTTTTGCTCAGGCTAAAACAGAAAACCTCGATTCTCTTATCGACGATATTTTATTGACAGATAGAGAGTTCGAACCTTTATTTACTCCCGACAAATCGTTTCATTATTTGTACCTGAATGCCAACGGTAACAGTGCTACTACGTATGCTGGTAGAGAAATTGGCGACAATCAATTAAATGGCTCGGCGCAATTGTTCTACTTTAATTCGTGGGGGTTGTCGTTGGGACTTGCCGGCCAGATGTATGCAGATGCCAGCCCTAGTTACAGCAGTACAGTGGCGAGTGTGGGTTATGGCTTGAGTCCGAAATTTGCAAGAGGTTTGTACCTACGTGCTTCATACGATCGTTACTTTTATGCAAGTTCAGATTATGTGCCGACGTATAATTCAGCTGCAAACCTTGGTGCTTCGTACCGTTACAAAAACTTTGCGAGTTCGCTAGATGCGAGTATGCTTATGGGTACCGAAACGGGCTTTCACTTCACTTGGACAAATTATGCAAAGTTCAAATTGTGGAATTTTAAAGGGGGGTACCTCCGTGTGAGGCCAGGTGTTCAGTTATATTTTGGGCAGGAAGATGTGGAATATGCGCAAACTACGGCTTTGGCCGGTAGTTGGGGAAGTGTGTTTACTGAATATGTTACCCAAAAAGAATTGGGATTAATGAATGTGCAGCTCCGCTTACCAATCGAACTTTCGTACAAGGGGTTTGACATTTCGGTGGGGTATTATTACAATATCCCACGTTCGTTGGATTCGTATTATTCGTACGACAAGAGTTCGTATTTTGGCATCAGTATAGGTTATTTGTTGCCATTACAAAAATAACAAGTCTCCAAATAGCAAAGCTTATCAATACCCTGCGTACTTTCGCTGGTATTGATAGGCTTTTTTGTTTAAATCCTTAGCTTATTCGAAGCTTGCGCCGAACTTTATCTTAACATCGTTTACAAATTGTTTAATCTGCTGTTCGTCGTCTTTTTTGCAGATAAGTAATACGTCGTTGGTATCTACAACGATATAACCTTCGAGCCCTTGTACTACGGCTACTTTGTTTCCTTCGCTGCGTACGATGGTATTCTGTGTGTCGTACGTAATTATGCGCTGGCCCTGAAGTACGTTGTTGTCATCGTTCTTGTCGCTATTTTCGTAGAGCGACCCCCACGTTCCGAGGTCAGACCAGCCAAATTCGGTACAGAGTACATTTACATTTTTGGCGTGTTCCATCACACCGTAATCGATAGATATATTGGGGCAAGCCGAATATGTTGCTTCAATGAAGGCTTGTTCCTGTGGCGTATTGTAGGCAGATGTATTTTTATTGAATAATTCTGAGACTTCAGGGAGGTAGTCTTTAAAGGCATTCTGTATGGTTTGTAAGTTCCATAGAAACATGCCTGAATTCCAGAAAAACTCGCCACTTTCTACGAATACTTTGGCGATGTCGAGGTTTGGCTTTTCGGTGAAGGTTTTTACTAACCTGATGCCATTTCCTACTGGGGACTCTTTGCCCACTTGTATGTAACCATAGCCAGTTTCGGGGCGGCTGGGTGTAATACCAAGGGTGAGTATCGCGTCTGAATTAGATATGAAATCGAGCCCTAGGTTGATGTCTTTTACAAATTTTTCTTGGTCGAGCACCAAATGGTCTGAGGGTGCAACAACGATGTTTGCGTTCGGATTTTGTAGTGCAATTTTGGCATTTGCGTACGCAATACATGGTGCTGTGTTGCGTCGCATAGGTTCGCAAAGAACGTTTTGTTCTAGGATCTGTGGTAGTTGTTCCAGAATGAGCGCTCTGTAGTCGAGGTTAGAGACAATGAGGATGTTTTCGGGCGGACATATCTTAGCAAAACGTTCGTAGGTTTGTTGGAGTAAGGTCTTTCCTGTGCCTAAGACATCGAGGAATTGCTTGGGCTTGTGGCTTCTACTCATTGGCCAAAAACGGCTGCCGATGCCGCCAGCCATTATTACGCAATAGTTATTTGTATTCATTGTGTTTCGTATTTATTGATTTTTTGGGGAAGGTACTGTTTTTGGTTCTTGGCCAACAGGTGAATTTGCCAACAAGGTGTTGGGTTTACTCCGGAGATGTTGGATTGTGTAGTTACGGCCTGAAATTGAAAACAGCAGGCAACAGTTAGTCCAGATACCAGCGGCATCCCACAGCTTTTGGCGTTTGCGTTTGCTGACGCTATATTAAGCTGATAGGGGTGGCGCGATGTACTCTCTAGGCCTGTTGTTTTCGCGCCCATGGCGAGAACTACGAGCGGATAGCCAGTAGCCGATCTTCTGCAAATTACTCGACGACTGCTCCTAATCATTTATTTTTATTTTTTGGCTCGCTTGGGTTGTGGGTTTGTATTTGTCGGGGATCGAGCTTTTGGGCGATGAGCGTATGGGCACGAAATGAAAAGAGTTTACCAGTACTAACTTCGGTACAATGGATGCGGGTGCGTTGTTTGGCACCACGACACCATACTTTGTTGTCGAAGAGAAAAAAATCCCCTTCTTCGAGTTGTTCTACTTTGGGGCTTCCTGCGTCGTGAATGCAGCTCGGAGCTGGTATTTCCTTTTCTTGCAAGCTTTGGGTAGGTAATAATTCGTCTATATGGGTGTTGCCGTGAATGGTATATCCTCGACCTTGAGATACTTCTACGCAAAAAATTCGGGTGCGTCGTTGTTCTACGTATCTGAATATTTTATCGTTGAAACTGAAGACGTCACCAGGCTTGAGTTCGCTCACCATAGGCCCTTTGTGTTTGACTTCGGCTGAACAAGAGGCTCTGGCTATCTGGTCGTTTTTGAAAAACGTGGTATATATCGTAGCTTCCATTTCTGGACTAAAAATCTTTTTGTGGCATGCACGAGAAAGTAATTTTCTAAATTCAAAGCGCCACTCCTGTCCGTGGGGTTGTACCTTTTCTTGGTATTCTAGGCGGGTGTGGTAATGCGCTATTTCGTGAAGCAGCGTAATGAATAATTGGGTGGGTTCTAGGTTGTGATTTACTGTTATGCGGTGGTATCCTCGGTTGGCATTGGGCGAGGAATAATCGCCGTAGCGCGACTTCCGAGAACGGGTAAATACCAACTGTAGGTTTTTCTGGTCGTGAATGAGGTCTAAAATAAAGTCGGCCATCGGAATGGGCATATACTTTGTAAGGATGTCTCTTCTTGCAGTTTTATTCATCTACCTAGGTATTTGACTAGAAGTATTTGTAATTTTAAAATATTTTCCAAGCTTTGTACGGCAAAAGAATAACTTTTTGTATTCACAACCAAACAATATTTTAGCAACCAAGTGTATGCGTTTGGTTAATTAGGAGTGTTCCCTCTTTGGTTTTGAACTTATTGCCCCCGACGAGCGTCTGTTGGGTATGCTGCTTTTTTAGGCTTATTTATTATAGAACTGTAATTTACAACACAATGAATATTATACATACTTTAGGCTTGTATTATCAATTGATGGCCAAAATTGTTGCTAAACCAGAAAAACCTTCGGTTTATTTGAAACTGATTGTAGATGATTTGGAGAAGATTGGTATCAATTCGGCTGGAATTGTTGCTATTATATCGGTGTTTATGGGAGCTGTAATTACCCTTCAAACAGCGATTAACATTAATTCGCCACTGATACCGCGCTATCTTATTGGTTTTGCGGCGCGGGAGTCTATTTTATTGGAATTCTCATCGACCATGGTTTCGCTGATTCTTGCAGGTAAAGTCGGGTCGAATATTGCGTCGGAAATTGGAACAATGCGCGTAACTGAACAGATTGATGCGCTGGAAATTATGGGGGTGAATTCAGCGGGTTATCTTATTCTTCCAAAAATTATCGCATTTGTGATTTTTATTCCTGTTTTGGTTATTTTGAGTATCACCATTGGAGTTTTTGGCGGCTGGTTGGCTGGTTTATTTACGGGTGTGATCTCTACTGGCGATTATTTGCTAGGTGTTCAATTCGATTTTCATGCATATAAGCTCGTGTACACACTTATTAAAGCAGAGGTTTTTGCGTTTGTAATTGCATCCGTGTCAGGTTTTCATGGGTATTACGCCAAAGGGGGGGCATTAGATGTCGGTAGGGCTAGTACTAAGGCGGTGGTTTACAGCATGGTACTTATTCTTATGTTCAACCTTTTACTATCTTATTTTTTGTTGTTATGATCGAAATTTCAAATATACACAAAAGCTTTGGTGCCAAACATGTACTGAATGGAATTAGTTCAGTGTTCGAAAAAGGGCGAGCCAACTTAATTATCGGACGAAGTGGAATGGGTAAAACCGTTTTGTTAAAATCGATAATTGGTCTTTATGCCGTCGATTCGGGTTCGATAATGTACGACGAACGCGACATCACACTCATGAAACAAAAAGAAATACGCAACCTGCGGCAGGAAGTTGGTTTGCTTTTCCAAGGCTCAGCACTTTTCGATTCGCTGTCTGTGATAAAGAATGTGAAATTTCCGCTCGATATGTTTACCGATATGAGCGAACAAGAGAAAATAGAACGTGCCAATTGGTGCCTCAAAAGAGTTAATATTGTAAACTCCAATCACTTGCTGCCTTCCGAAATTTCTGGAGGGATGCAAAAAAGGGTGGCCATTGCAAGAGCCATTGCGCTGAATCCAAAATATTTATTCTGCGACGAACCCAACAGTGGACTTGACCCCGCAACATCGATTGTCATTGATGAACTTATTAAGGAGATTACTGAAGAATTTGACACAACGACCATTATCAACACCCACGATATGAACTCGGTACTGACAATTGGAGGTACCGTGAGTTTTGTGCACAACGGCCAAATCCGCTGGCAAGGCGATAGTGAAACGCTCTACGATGCCGACGATGAGTTACTCCTCGATTTTGTATTTGCTTCAGAAATTATGAAACAAGTAAAAATTGCCAAAAGGCATCCTCACAAATAAACCAAGCCTCTTTAACCTAAACGCCGATGCGCAAAACATTCAGATACGCTTCTTTCTTTTTTTCGTTCGTTCTTTTGGCTGTGAGCGGTTCTTGCCAGAATGCACAAGATAATTTTCCATACCAACCCGTTGATATGCAATTTGTTCGGCTAGATTTGAACATCGACCCTGCTGTACAAATGGTTGCAGGAAATGCGAGTTATTATTTTGCCCCCAACGAAAATCTCGATAGTTTGTGTTTAGACATGCACGAATCACTCACAATTCTTGGTATTTCCTACCACGGTAAACCTATAACAACACCAAAATACAGCCACAATCACAATCTGCTGGTGGTACACTTTACACCAGCTATTGCCGCTCAAATGGTAGATTCGCTCCAAATTCATTATTCGGGGAAGCCTCCACGGGTGTATGGATCTGGTTATTATACAAGCACCCACAATCGCACGCCCATCGCTTGGACGCTTTCCGAACCCTACACTGCCTACGAATGGTGGCCTTGCCAGCAAATTCTAGCCGATAAAATAGATAGTCTGGAAATGCGCATCTCCTGTTCCGACAAATACCGTTCGGCATCAAACGGCCTACTGCGAGCTACAACTATTCAGAATGGAATCCGTACCGATGTCTGGAAACACAAACACCCTATAAGTCACTACTTAGTGGCTTTTGCTGTAACCAATTACGTAGAAATAAATCGCAAGGTCGAAACCATAGCAGGCCCAGTGGCAATTATGGATTTAGCCTACCCCGAACAAGAACAAAGCTTCCGCGATGGTGGCGATTGTATCGACGAAATAATGGCATTTTATGCCAAAAAATTTGGACCATATCCATTTCAGGACGAGAAGTACGGTCATGCACAATTTGGCTGGTCGGGTGGAATGGAACACCAGACCATGAGTTTTATGATACGTCTCGATTATGAACTGGTAGCCCACGAACTCGCGCACCAATGGTTCGGAAATAATATAACTTGCTCTACTTGGAACGACATTTGGATAAACGAAGGCTTTGCCACCTATGCAGAGGGTCTTTGCTACGAAAACAACCCCCAAGCAGGCGATTTTATGGCCTGGCTCGAAACAACAAACCAAAGTGTAACCCGCGAAGCCTCTGGCAGCGTCTATGTAACCAATACAGAATCTGTCGATAGACTTTTCAGCTCCCGACTCAGCTACAACAAAGGTGCTTTGGTTCTACACAGCCTACGCAAACAAGTTGGAGACGAAGCATACTTCCAAGCAATCCGCAACTATGTAGCCGACACAAAACTAGCCCCTGGTTTTGCCAGTACATCCGATTTTAAGGCACACGTAGAAATCACATCAAAACAAGATCTCAGCCAGTTTTTCAACGAATGGATCTACGGTGAAGGTTATCCAATCTTCGACATCGAATGGGCGCAAAACACCCAAAAAGAAGTCCGAATTCGCATCAAACAGACAGACTCCAACCAAAAGAACCAGATATTCCACCTTAAAATCCCGATTCGCTTCGAGGGCAACGACACCACCACCACACATTGGTTCGCACTAACCGACAGCACAAACACATTCAATCTAAAATTACCGTACACCATCAACAAAGTGCAATGCAACCCGAACTTCGATGTCATATCAACCGAAGCCACCGTTCGCTATAACTTTGGGCTCTTCATGGGGGTAGCATTTAGCCCACAAACCGACAGCCTTACCCTAGTACCAAATCCAGGCGGCGACCGTTTTGAAGTATTCTGGCCCACAACCTACGCAGTAGATACCCTACAAATTTTCGACACAAAGGGGAAACTCCTACTTAAACGCTTTGTATATTATTCCAAGTCGGCCACCCTGGATCTCAGTGGATTTCCCCTCGGAATATACATCATAAAAGCAGGCACAAGCAGCCACTCCCTCACTGCCAAATACAGCAAAAGGCGCTAAAACAAAAATGCAGCACCAAATTTGGTACTGCATCCATTATTCTTCTGCAAAAAATAGCGATTACAAACGCGCCAATAATTCAGCCTTTTTGCTACCGAACTCAGCGTCCGAAAGAATGCCTTTGGCATGTAAGCTTGCAATTTGCTCAATCGCATCCAAAATCATTTTCGTATCAGCCGACAACTTTTCTGGTGCCGAGGTAACCTCATCAGTTATAGGAAAGCTTTCCACCACATCGGCCACAATCGGAGAAACCTTTGCAGGAGCATTCGTCGAAATCAGTGGCAAATTAATCGTATCTACCGTGCCGTACTGACTCGAAAACTGCACCGAACTGCCACCGCCCTGTTGCTGCGAAACGCCAGAAATCTGATGATCCAGCGTATCGAAAACCGACACCACGCCCATCACATCCATCACTAGCCTACGCGATTGCGCAAAATACGCATAACGCACAGCATTTTGCGAACCACTCGAATTCGGTGAACCCAATTCAGCAGGCCACCAATTGCCCAACGAAGCCCCTCCAAAACCCTTAGTGGGAGCTGGCTCAAAAATAGGCTGCGTATATATTAACTGCGAAAGCTCCGCGCACAAATTACTCACAGTAAACTGCAAACCTTGGTTGAACATATCGCCTACCATCGTCATACCGCCCTGCATCCACTGGCCAGAACCGCCCAGTTCTGGAACCGAAAACTGAGCCATTGAACCTCCGCCATTCACCACAGCTTGAAGCATTGTCATCACTGCATTCATACTAAGGTTATAGCGCGACGCAATCGCCTCAATAGCCTTTTGTCCTTGTTGTGTAAGTGCTTGCATAGTATCAATTATTAATTTCTGTTCCCTTTCAGTGTCACCTCCCGAAACAAGAACGCCACAAAGGTATCAATCCCCACACAAAAACGGCAAATAGAAACTTTAAGTTATCATTTCATTTTAGCAAGCCAATAAACTTAGATTCAGGTTGTCAGGAAAACTACAAACAAAACCCAAGGAGGTTTCCGATAAAAAATAAAAATAAAAATAAAAATAAAGATAAGGAGCTGAGACGCTACAATATTTTAGGCGGCGGCTTCCGGCTCTTAGCAGTAGTCCTCGCGGGAAGGGTGTCAGTTGGCCGCCCTTATATTTCAATTCAAGTACGGTACAAAAGGCAACGGCAGCTCGGCTGTGGGCTACTTGCCGCGATCCGGGCTAGTTCGGTCGGCAGCTCCACTTGTAACGCCGGTGTTTGGCTGGGCATATATTTTACTTGGCCTTTGGCCATGAAGTGTTTACGCATTCCTAAATAAACTATCTATTCAACATTACCCAACGCGAATTTGCCTCATATTTTTTTTGCAAGTCGTGTCAAAATATGGAAGTGTAAGCAGCTACTGTTTATAAAATCGGACATTAATTGTGAGGTGCATACAATGTGGCCTTTATTCTCACCTGGCTCTGTTTGTAAGAGTCGGAAAGCCGGAATAAACAGCAGTGTCGTTTTGCTAGAAGCGTGGCATCTAGGCAAGCCGAAGGCTTGGCGAACGGGCCACATGGCCGTAGGGCAACTGGTGCGTTTGCCCAACCTGACTACGGCGTGGGTTTGGAAAGTGTCGCACGGCCTAGCCCGGATAGTAGCGGTAGCCCACAGCAAGCTGATGCAATGCCCTTTTGTACAGTGGTTTGATTGAAATACTTCGGCAGCCAAGTGATGCCGTTCCCGTTTGCGAGGACTACAAGCGGATAGCCGGCAGCGGGGTTTATTTGAAAAGTTTGGCTCCCGCTCCGAATCATTATTTTTTCGCTGACTATCTGGTGTATAACGAGAATGGATGTTCCTGATAATTGCAATTCGAACGTATTATAATGGTATTGTTTTTTTACGCTTTGTTGAGTCCACTCCGACAAACCATATTTTGCTAATTTTTTAATTAATGTACCTGTTTATTAATTAGTTACAAATTTTTAATTGACATTTTAGACCTGTCGGCGTGGAAGTATTTTTTATTGAAACATCTTATTGCACTGAACGTATGAAAAGTACTTATATACAGTTTATTACCTATATAAATCTCAAAAGATCTAAGCTTCAAATGCTAATTTACAATAACTCGTTCTCCTAGTTCTTTTGCAAGCATCATCTTAATTGTATTGTACTGTTGGTAATTTTGCATTAATTCTGCTAGTTGTTCGGGTTTTGCTTGCTGTATCTGTTCCAAAATCTCAGCCATTTGTCGCAATATCCAGCGTGTTTTGTACTCTAGTAGGGTTTTTATGATGGTCTTTTTATAATGGGCACTTTTGGGTGGTTGATATAGATTTTTCTGCTCCCAATACTTACTCAAATTATGCGCTTCGCTTTCTATTTGTGTCACCTGAATACTCACAAACGGATCGCTATGATCTACTAATTGTTTGGTGCTTAAAAAGCTACCATCGGTATTGGTGGTAAGGAAGAGGGACAAAATATTCCGTGAAAACTGGTGTCTGAGTGTTATCTGATCGTGATCTAACTCACTGATAATAAATGCACCTACCGTGGTTTGTTCTTCGTTGTCGAATACAATTGTTTCATTGGCATGGTAGATCAAGGTTTTCAGTAATTCTAACTCTATCGGGTCTATTTCATTTAAAACGCCGAGGCTATGTTCGACTTCAGGTTCTTGAATCGGACTACTTAATGGCCCTCTGATATTCTGAGAGTTGTTAATCTGTTTGGATTCAGCCTTTTGTTTCTCAACCGACAAAAAGTTTCCGACCTGAAAACTTAATTGACGCTCATCAAAACCAACCAATTGGTGCGTTTCTTTGATATAGACCTGTCGTTTGATTGGATCTTCAATTTTGGCAATAGTGCGAATTATGTCATTTATAGCATTTGCTTTACTAACGGCATCTAAATCTTTATCTGTTAGTAATAACTGTGCTTTAAATTTAATAAAATCTTTCTCGTTTTGTGCGATGAATTCGAGAACCTCTTCGGCTGTATGTTTACGCGAAAATGAATCTGGATCGTCACCGTCGGGGAAAAGAACGATTCGTACATCCATATCCTGTGATAGTACCATATCGATACCCCGCAACGAAGCCTTTATACCGGCCCAGTCTCCATCGTATAGAATTGTTAACTGGTTGGTAAATCGTTTAATCAAACGTATTTGATTCTCTGTAAGTGAAGTTCCCGAAGAAGCAACTACATTCGTAATACCTGCTTGGTGCAAAGAAATTACGTCTGTGTAGCCTTCTACTAAAAAGCATTTGTCGGATTTCACGATTTGCGATTTCGCCTGAAAAATGCCATACAGCACATCGCTCTTATGGTATATCACCGACTCTGGCGAGTTTAGATACTTGGGCATATTCACATCTGTTCGCAAAATCCGCGCACCAAAGGCAATTGTTCTACCAGTAAGACCATGTATCGGAAAAATTACACGCCCTCTCATTTTATCGCCCGTGTAATTTTCCTTCACACTTACTAGGCCCGTTTTTTCGAGGTACGCGAGCTGATAGCCAGCTTTTTCAGCTGCCTGTGTCAACAAATTTCCTCTTTCAGCCGAATAGCCTAATTCAAATTTATTGATCGTGTCGATACTAAAACCACGCTCCTTGAAATAGCTTAATCCCACTGCCTGACCCTCTTCTGTTTTAAACAATTGATCTACAAAGAATTTCTTGGCATATTCAGTCACCAACAAAAGACTTTCTCGTTCGGTATTGTCCTTTATTTGTTCGGGCGTTAATTCCTTT
>JBDKHP010000187.1:0-4791 GCA_039797645.1 Bacteroidota bacterium | reverse complement strand
GTGGGTGTACGGATCAGACAAATTGCCGGTGCCAGCCTTGGAGGATATGCTCAACAAAGCTTTGGAAGTTTATGACCCCAGCCGGCCTACTTTGGCAAGCTGCAAAGGCTGGGACTACGGCACGGCTTTCGCGAACGAAAGCCCTATTTCGGGGCCAACAGGTGTGAAAATGCTCGGACCTTATTCGTACGTTGGGCCAAGTTACTGGTACACCGATACGCTTGCTGGCGGTGCGTTTGGTTTTAATACGGAAACTGGCCCTGGCCCGCAAGTTCCGCCCTTGGTTAGCTTACGCCAAATGTTGCCCAAAGACAAACTTTGGCCCATAAATGCCACATGGGACTATCACTGTGGACGCAATGAATTCGGCTCGCTCAATATGTACACAAATGCTATGGCTGCTCGCTACGGAGCTTCGCATTCGGTAGAAGATTATGCCAAATTTGCGCAATTGACCAATTACGAAGCGATGCGTCCTATGTTCGAGGCTTTTGCTGCAAACAGGCCTAAATCTACGGGTGTGGTGCAGTGGATGTTGAATTCTGCTTGGCCAGAAATGTATTGGCAACTTTACGATTGGTATCTTGTACCCAATGGGGCATTCTATGGGGCGCAAAACGGATGCAAGCCAATTAATGTGATTTACAACTACGCTACTAATAGCCTACATATTAGCAACGAAACCCTTGTAGAACAACGGGATATGCATTTAAGTATCCGTATTATGAATACCGAAAGTGTGGGTTTGTGGCAGTCTGACACCACCATACAGGTGTTGGCAAACACCTCGAAAGTACTCCTCAAACTGCCACAAATATCACTTCCCAAAACCTACTTTCTGGTTCTGAAACTTACTGACAACAAACAAACTGTTTTGGCCGACAAATGGTACTGGCTCTCTAAGCAGCCAGACACACACGACTTTGCTAAAACGACTTGGGTGGGTACACCAATTGCACAATATGCCGATCTCACCGCACTGCGTACCTTACGCAATACGCATCTGAAGGTTGACGTACAACGCACCGAAACCGAAACCGATATAGATCTTAAATTGCAAGTAACTAATGCCACCAGCTCCCTGGCTTTTTTTACCGAATTCCGTGCGATTGATGGGGCAACAAACCGTTGGATAACGCCCATATTTTGGAGCGACAATTATCTTTGTTTACTCCCCCACGAAACCAAAAACATTAGTGTACACTTCCCAAAATACGCATTAAAGGGTGAAATCCGCCTCGAGTACGAAGGTATCAACAGTACACCGCACGACATAAAATTCTGAGACCTCCCAGTTGCCGTGAGTAATGCAAAGTTTACTCACGGTTTTGCACCAAAAGAAAAACACAACAATCCACAGTATTTTCTTTACTTTTGCCGACTAATAACATCGCTGGTTTTTATGAATTTTTTCACAACAATAAATCTCTCTGAGTGGCAATGGCTGCTCGTGTATGTGTTTCTAGGGTCGCTGGCAATACAGCTGTGTTACTACCTTTTTTTTTACTTACGCCTGTATTTTGTACGCGAATACCCACAAAAGCTCGATCTTCCGCCAATTACCGTAATTATTTGTGCCCGTAACGAAGCCGAAAATCTGGAGAAATTTCTACCAGCAGTACTTACCCAGGACTATCCAGAGTTTCAGGTTGTTGTCGTGAACCATGCTTCTACTGACGATAGCGAGACAGTGCTCGCCAGGCTGAAACTTACGCATCCGCATTTGTATTTTACGCAAATCATGCCCAGTACACGCTTTAATCACAACAAGAAACTGGCAATTAATGTAGGAATAAAGGCAGCTAAATACGACAACCTCGTATTTACCGACGCCGATTGCTACCCAGCAAGTAACCAATGGTTGCGTAAAATTGCCGCACCATGGGATTCTGATACAGAATTTGTACTCGCACATGGTGCTTACACTCCAACACCAGGTTTGCTGAACTACCTCATTCGCTACGATGCAGCCTTCATTGCCATGCAATACTTATCGTTTGCCAAAGTCGGAATCCCATATATGGGCGTCGGGCGGAACATGGCATACCGTAAAGACGTTTTTATTCGTAACCGTGGCTTTGGGGCATTTAATCAGATGAACTCTGGCGACGACGACCTTATGGTAAATCAAATGGCCAAAGCACGTACAACAAAGGTTGTACTTAGCCCCGAATCCGTCACCTTATCGCCCGCCAAAACCACATGGCGATCGTGGCACGTGCAGAAGAACCGACACTTGAGTACAGCACCCCATTATAAGCTTGGCCATATACTATTGCTCGGCCTAGAACCCTTAAGTAGAACCTTGTATCATTTGCTTGTGGCGCTCTTACTACTGTTGGCGATACCTGCTTGGCCGATAGTCGTTGTGGGGGTATTTATTCGTACCGCTGCCTTCTACACAGCCACTACGAGGGCATTTGTAAAATTCAAAGAAAAAAATCTACTCTGGGGTGCGCTAGTTTTAGATATTTTCATGCCAATAATATACCTTTGGCTTTCAAAATCAGAGAACCCTAAAAAACGGAAGCAAAGCCAATGGATGTAAATCCTAATTTATCGGAGAACGCAAAAAGGGATTATAAACTCGTGGAATCTGCAAAAGCAGGTGAGCAGAGATCGTATGCCGCTTTACTAGACTATTACCGCGACACCATTTACTATATGTTGCTCAAAATGGTAAACAACAAAAGCGATGCTGAAGACCTCACAATCGAAGCCTTCGGCAAAGCCTTTAAAAATTTGCACCTCTACACGCCGACTTACGCATTCAGTACTTGGCTCTTTAAAATTGCCTCCAACAATGGCATCGATTTCTTACGAAGCCGCCGTGTAAAACAACGCTACGTTTCTATCGACACAGAGCACGACGACGAAATAAACAAAGCTGTGGTTCGCCTTAAGTCCGAGAACAAAGACCCCGAAGAGTCGATGATCAAAGAGCAAAAAGAAAAACTCATGCGCCTTGTGGTGCGTAAACTCAACCCAAACTACCGCAACATAATTACGATGCGATACTTCGACGAAATGTCATACGTTGAAATAGCCGAAAAACTAGACCTGCCCTTAGGTACTGTAAAAGCCCGGTTACACCGCTCGCGGGAACTACTCGCCAACATACTCAAAACCAGCACAGATTTAGACGATTAACAAGCAATGGACATCCTCAAAAAATACTTCGAATTCAGCCCCAAAGAAGAAGCACAATACCTGCACTTTGGCCAATTATTTACCGAATGGAACGAAAAAATAAACCTCGTTTCGCGCAAAGACATCGGTAATTTGTACGAAAAACACGTATTGCACTCCCTCGCCATCGCCGCATTCGTAAGTTTCCGTGCCGGAAGCAGCATTATCGACGTCGGCACCGGAGGCGGATTCCCCGGGCTACCACTTGCCATTATGTTCCCCGAAGTCCAATTCACGCTTATCGACTCTATTGGTAAGAAAATCAAGGTAGTACAAGACATTGTAGAACAGCTACAACTCAAAAATGTAACCGCCCAACAAATACGTAGCAACGAATTCAAAGGCAAATACGACTTCGTAATCAGCCGCGCTGTAACCGAGCTGCCCAAATTCGTAAGCGAAACCCGCCACCTCATTGCCCGAAAAGACCAAAATTCCATACCCAACGGCATACTCTACCTCAAAGGCGGCGACCTCAAAAGCGAAGTAGCACCTTACAAGAAACTCGCTACCCTCATCCCTATTTCCGACTTTTTTCAAGAAGAATTCTTCCAAACGAAAAGCCTCGTATATCTCTCGTTATAGGGATGTTAGCCAATAAAAAAAATAAAGATAAGGAGCTGTAGCCCAACATTTCAAATATAGGGCTGCTGCCGGCTATCCGCTTGTAGTCCTCGCAAACGGGTACGACTTCACTTGGCCGCCAGAGTATTTCAATCAGACCACTGTACAAAAGGCCATTGCGTCAGGTTGCTGTGGGCTACCGCTACTATCCGGGCTAGACCGTGCCCCACTTTCCAAACCCGGGCCGTAATTTCGTGGGGCAAACGTAGCAGTTGGCCTTTGGCCATGTGGCCAGAAATATCACAAGCCAAAACGTGCCAAATTGAAGGAGGCAGTGCGGAGTGGAAGACTGCAACAAACAACAAACTGTGGCAATAAGTCGGGAAAAAAACCAACAGATCACGAGCAAAGTTCAATCTATGGATTTCGGTTCAATGCAGGGCCTGGGGCTTCGACTGTGGGCAGGCATCCCGTGTTTGGAGCGTTTGGAATTGTTGTTTTAGCTGGCGTAGCAATGCAAGCCCGTGGGTGGTTGTATCACCGATGTTTTGGCCACATGGCCATCGGCCAAAGTAAAGGGTTTGCCCTGCGAACCTACGGCATTACAGATGGAGCTGCGGACCGAACTAGCCCGGATCGCGGCAGGTAGCCCACAGCACGCGCGGAGTGGCGGTTCGTGCTGCCGATCAATTGAAAAACTACGGCGGCCAACTGATGCCGTACCCGTTGCGAGGACTACAGCCAAGAGCCGGCAGCCGCCATTACAAATATTGTTGGGCTACAGCTCCTTATTATTATTATTTTTATTGTCGGCCTATTACAGAATAGCGTATTATGGGTTGTGTTGGCGTGGATTCCTAAATTAATGGTGTGTTTTATTAGACCTCGAGGCCTATTACGAGGATGTCGTCCACTTGTTCTTCCATACCTGCCCACGAGATGAGTTCGCGAAGGATGGCGCGGTGTTGGTCTGCTATTGGCAGGCTTGAGGTGTCGTGTAGTAGGTTATAGAATCGCTTGCTGAGGTATTTTTTACCG
>JBDKHP010000186.1:0-4723 GCA_039797645.1 Bacteroidota bacterium | reverse complement strand
TTTACAGTCGTTTTTGGCCGCTTGTGGTGTGGTTGGGCTTGCCCTCAAACAATCTTCATGGAGTTCATATACCGCGACTTAGAATTTCTCATTGAAGGAACCCCTGCCCAACAAAAAAAACTAAGCGCACAGGTTTGGAACACAGAAAAAATCATAAAAAGGGGCGGTAAAAACTTCTTGTTTTACCTTATCGCATTCGGTATTTCCAACGTTTTCCTTTCATACATTATCGGTAGCGACCAGCTCCTCAAAATAATCACCGACGACCCTACCAATCACATCGCCGGACTCAGTACAATGCTCATTTTTTCAGCCGTATTCTATTTTGTATTCGCTTTTTTTCGTGAGCAAGTTTGTTCGCTGGTTTGTCCTTATGGTCGCTTGCAAGGCGTACTACTCGATTCCAACACCATTGTCGTAGCCTACGATTACAAACGTGGCGAACCCCGTGGCCCCTACCGCGCCAACGAAAATAGAGCAGAAGCCACAAAAGGCGATTGCATCAGTTGCACCCGATGCGTACAAGTTTGCCCCACAGGCATAGATGTCCGCAACGGAACCCAGCTCGAATGCATCAACTGCTCTGCCTGTATCGACGAATGCGATTCAGTAATGACGAGCATCGGCAAACCCAAGGGGCTTATACGCTACGATTCCGAAAATGGCATTGCAGCAGGCTCAAAACTAAAGATCACCCCACGAAACCTCGCATATACCGTAGTACTGGGCGTACTTATCACCGTATTTCTTACGCTCTTGCTCACAAAATCTGACATTGACGCCGTAATCCTACGTACATACAACACAATTTACCAAGAACAACCCAACGGGAGGTACAGCAATATGTACAATTACAAGATTTTCAATAAAAGCAACCAGGATCTGCCTGTCGATTTAAAACTCTTGTCCCACAAAGGCGAAATACAACTCGTTGGCAACAACAAACTCCTAATACCCAAGCAAGATTTTCGCGAAGGAGTCATCTTTGTGATACTCGACAAAGAATCTGTGAAACCCGAAGTCGATATCGTAATAGGCGTTTACAGCCAAGGCAAACTCATTGAGAAGTCGAAACTCACTTTCTTGGGTCCCAAATAATTAACAAGCCTTACACGTAAAACAACACACATGAAAATAAATTGGGGCTGGGGCATAGCCATATTTTTGATCATTTTTATGATTTCAATGCTCGGATTCGTATATTTCTCATTCCAACAACCCGTAAATCTGGTCGAAAAAGATTACTACCCCAAAGGCTTAGACTACGACCAAGAAATACAAAAGAAAAAAGATTCCCGAGCATTTGAATCGCGCGTAAAAATAGCCTACGAAAGTGGCGTTTTACAAATTCAATTGCCCGACACCTTACTCTCAGACTCCCTCACGGGTAAAGTTTTACTATACAAACCAGAAGACAGCCACCTCGACAAAGAATTCGAGCTAAAACCAGACAGTTTAGGCAATCAGCAAATAAAACTAAGCTCCGAAATGAAAGGCAGATATACCGTAAAACTCGATTTTCAGAGCAGCAAACTAACCTATTATTTTGAAAACAATATCCTAATTCAGTAACTCATGATCTGGACAGCATTTATGATGGGACTCATCGGCAACTTTCATTGTGCCGGAATGTGCGGCCCTTTGGCCATCGCCGTACCGCTCGACAGAAGTTCGTGGCTCAAACGCTTGGCCGGTTCGCTCACCTACAATTTGGGGCGGACGCTCACTTACGCAATCATGGGCGCAATCTTTGGCCTATTGGGGCAAGGCTTCGCCATGGCCGGATTTCAACGCTGGCTCTCTATTCTGATGGGCGTATTAATGATTGCGATTGTTATTTTCCCAAGTCTGTTTAAAAATCCATTCGATTCCGATCGAGGTCTGTTTCGTCTTGTAGGAGGCGTGAAGGCAAAATTACGAAAATTATTTTCCATCCGATCCTATAAATCGCTGTTTAGCATCGGTTTACTCAATGGACTATTGCCTTGTGGTCTGGTCTATTTTGCAATTGTAGGCGCAATCGCCACGGGCAGTGTCACCAACGGAATGATGTACATGGCCGCCTTCGGTCTGGGCACATTGCCAATCATGCTCGCAATCCCCATATTGGGAACAATGATTTCGGCCAAACTTCGGACAATTTTCACGAAGTCCATACCCATCGTCATGATTTTTATTGGTGGTCTTTTCATTCTGCGCGGCCTCGATTTAGGGATACCCTTCGTAAGCCCACCCGACAAAGTACTCCATGTAGAAACAGCCAAAAAATACATGGAAGAAAAAAAGATGGGAATGCACCCAAGCACCGAAAAAAAAGACTGTTGCCACAAAGCAATTGACTAGCAACCAAGTCTTTAAAACCAACCCAAACAGAAACTCGTTTGTATTGTTCAAAAAAAAGCATACAAACAAATACTTTCTAGCCGAAAGAAAAGAAAAAAAATAAAGATAAGGAGCGGGAGCCAAACTTTTCAAATAAGCCCCGCTGCCGGCTATCCGCTTGTAGTCCTCGCAAACGGGAACGAAATCACTTGGGCACCCGTGTATTTCAGTCAAACCCTTGTGCAAAAGGCTATTGCAGTTCGTTGCTGTGGGCTACCGCTACTATCCGGGCTAGGCCGTGCGGCTTATTTCCAAACCCACGCCGTAATCAGGCGAGGCAAACTTACCAGTTGGCCTTTGGCCATGAGGCATTACGAGGTAACAGCCAAAACCCACCCCAGAATCTATACCAGCACAAACGCCAGCAAACCGGAAACAGCAAAGAAAGAAAAGCGTTGGGCAGAAACACCCGACGCTTTTTTATGTAGCAGACTGACTTGTCTCTAAATCCTTTACGCCAAAACGCATTTTGTAACGTGCCGAAACAGCGCCTTTGGTTATGCTGTTAAGCTTACCTTTAAGCATACGTTTCTTAAAACTTGAAACGTGATCGGTAAAAATAATCCCTTCGAGGTGATCGTATTCATGTTGAATCACCCGCGCTGCTAAACCAACGAAACGAGTTTCATGTAATTGCCAATTCTCGTCGTAGTATTCAAGGGTAATAATCGGCGGTCGCATCACGTCTTCATGGACATCGGGAACCGACAAACAACCTTCATTGTAAGGCTCAAGTTCGCCTTCCTCGCCCACAATAATTGGGTTGATGAACGCTTTTTTAAAATCCGCAATTTCAGGTTGATCTTCGCGAAATGCGTCGAAGTCTATTACGAATAGGGCGATTGAACGGCCAATTTGCGGTGCAGCAAGCCCAATGCCATCGGCACTGTGCATTGTTTCGTACATATCTGCAATAAGTTGTGGCAGTTCTGGGTAGTTTTGGTCTATCTCCTGCGCCTCTTGTCTGAGTACGGGCGAGCCGTAGCCTACGATGGGTAGTATCATATTAATCTTATTTACAACTGGTTACTTTTACGTTCCATATACGATTGGAGAATTATTGTGGCACTGATGGTATCGACAGTAGCTTTATCACGGCGTTTCATTTTACCAATTCCAGAGTCAATCATAGTCTGGAATGCAAGCTTGGATGTGAATCGTTCGTCGTACTGCACAACTTCCTTTTCGGGATAGGTTTTAATGAGCCTTTGCAGAAACGGATTGATGTACTTGAGCGATTCGGAGCCTTCGTTGTTGAGCTGCACGGGGTATCCTACCACAATGGTATCGACGGCCTCGCGTGCGAAATAGTCGCGCAAGAAATCCCAAATCGTCGCGGCCTCTACCGTGGTGAGGCTCGTTGCGATAATCTGGAGCGGATCTGTTACCGCCAAACCCACTCTTTTCCGACCGTAGTCTATTGCCATAATTCTTGCCAAAGTAGTATGTTCTTTAGTGTTTAGAATCGGCAAATTTAACAAGAAATTATGGCTTTTCCTGCCTTGTGAGTTGTTGAATATGGGCTATGATGCAGTTATGCAGTACAGCTAGTTCGTTTGTTTGTTTTCTGGCTTTGGCTCGAATAAATGCAACGTTCCGGGCAAAGTATAATAGGTTCAAGCCGTATCGGAGACTAAAATGGGCCAAAAACGGAATTGTTCCGAGCAGTAAAAAAGCATACAAACCAATAAATTTAGCAAGCAAAATGCTTATTATTAGTGTATTAACAGGGAATAATATAGCGGAGAAAGTAATGCGATAGGATGCTATAAATTCGGGGTCTTTCGTCATCGTTCGGGTTAGGAGTTCGGTAATCGCAATAGGGAAGCTATTAACAAACACACCTAATAATACGAACGGCAATGCGATTAAACACCCTAAGGCGTTGCTGAAAACTTGTTTTGTGTTGATAGGCGAAATGTATTCCCGCTCCGTGAAATGTAGTTCCTTTAACAAGTTATCGAAATTTGTCAGTATTTTTTCGAGGTATTCGAAAGCTTCGGAGCCTTGTTCTGGCCTCAGCATATCTAGTTTTTCGGCAATTTCTTTTCGTGCAAAGAATGCTTTGTTAGACGAGTTGGGGTGTAGTGTGTTGGCGTAAATATCTGCTGCTCTGTTTATTGTAGTGTAATAATTACGCTGCGCAATGTGAATAATCTCAGCACGAATTCGGGTTTCCATCTCTTTGGTGAGTTGTCGAATGGCTTCATCTTTATTACTTTGGTACAAGTCTTTGTAGTGTGCAATCCCAAAACTTTTACCGTAGTGTACTCTTAGCACTGCCATTGGGCTTACGTAATTACTGTAAAAAATACCGGCAGGTACAATTTGTAGATCAAGC
>JBDKHP010000185.1:0-3029 GCA_039797645.1 Bacteroidota bacterium | reverse complement strand
AATTCAAGTATAAGTGGGGTTCTTGAATTTAGAATATCAACATCTCGCACGAGTTCTTGGTTTGACGTAACTTTATTGTCGTCCGAAAAAGATGCGGAGCCTAATGCTACTACAGGTTTAACCACCGCAGCACTTAGTCCCAGCCGTAGGGAAACGTTTCTGAATATAGGCCGTTGGTAACTGATAGTTGCTGGGATTTGAACTGTAAAGTATTCCTCGGAATAATTGAGGTGATGCCCCGAGTTGTCGGGTATATCGCGGGTATAGGTTACCCAATCGACACCTAGACCAGAGCTAAGAATCCAATTCTTTGTGAAGTAATAATCGAGAACCACCAGCGTGTTGATGCCTTTTACCCCTGTATAGTCGAGCTGGTAATTGGCATCGGCCCAAGGCGTATTTATTTTAGTGCGTAGGGGCGTAAAGTGTAACCCTCCTGCTTTAAACCCGATTGCCAAACGCGGGCGTGAGTCAAAATTGTCGAAGTTCTCTACAAATAGTACGGGGTCGGTTGTTGCGTTGGGAATATAGTTTGGGAAGGCTAAAATAAACTGGTAAATAGTTTCCCTTCCTTCCGTAATCTTATCCAATTCAAAAAGCGTGGCAATGTATAATTTATAAATTTGCTTTTTTTCGTCGGGTGTCCATTTACAATTAGCTATCATATCATGGAACAGTGGATCGCAATTCACATACTCTCCATTCTGAAAAGCGAGAGTTGCCTTCTGGAGTTTTACTTCACATTCGGTTTGCGCAAATAGATGGCTTACGAGAAATACAGCAAAAATAAGTACGATATGTTTTCTCATTTTCATTCGGGTTTCAAATATGGGTACATGCCTCTATCTTGTTTACTTATCGAACAGTTTTTGTAGAACCACTGGGGATTGTTTTACTCACCAAGGTTTCCCACTCTTCTTGTGTAAAAGTTCTGGAAAGTTGTTCGGTAATCTTCCCTGCATACACTTTGGCTTCTAATTCCCAGAAAAACAATTTATCGTTATAAAGAAGGGCATAAAGCCGCCCCTTATCGAAAAATAACTGCCTCACTTTGTTGCCATGTTCGAATATTAGCAAGGGGCTTTCGGAGATCCGGTCTATATTGTACACCCTAATAACGCTGGCTCCATCCTCTATGGCTAAAGTTCGGGTTGTTGGGTCGTACTTGAAGTTCTGAATAGGCAAGGGTAAAGACACCCCTGTCCGTACGTATTTGTAGCTTATCAGATCGAGTAAATCTAGTTTTCCAGATGCCAATGCAAGCACGATATTGTTGGTACTTACTTCCATAAGGTTTATTCGCTGATTAGCATTGTATATTTCAGTTGCAGTTTTCTCTCCCACTGCCCATTTATAAACACGTCCTTCGTTTGTTGAGACGTATAAGTTGTTTTCTTTATTTCGCAATGAAGTAGGCAAACCTTGAATTTTTACAGATGCAACAACCTTCATTGTGCTTTGATTCCATACCTGCAACAATCCTGAACGGCTAATATAGGCATAGGTATCATTCGGCAAAAGAACAGCACCTCGTAATAAAGTTTTGTCAGAAGGCAAACTGAGTGTGTTTTGTGAACCGTCGGGCAGCAAGAGAATTTGTCCGTCTTGTGTGCCAAAGCAAACACTCTTAGTTAGCCGGAAAGCACGTTCAATATCTATTGTGTGTATTGTTTTGCCTTTTATTACTTTGTCAGTAGCCAGTTCCAATACTCCTTGGTCTCCATTCTTTGCAAGAAAGCCAAGGCCGCCAGTGTTGCCCCATGCAAGCACCACTTTCTTAGTTTCAAGATCAAAATGATTGTCGTAATTGTTGATCCGCAATGCCATTCGCAACCCCGTATTGATTATAGGATTGTTTTGTTCGCCGCCGTTGAGTGTGTGAAAAAGGTAAGCTTGGTTTGCCAGTAATAGGTTAAGTTGTGGGTCGCTAAAATTGTTTTGTGCTTTGTAGGCCAAAGCTTGAGCCAGCGACAAAAAACTTAGCTGTTCAGCTTTTGTACTAGCCTCTTCTGCCTTAGACCGTTGTTTTTCTGCATTCTCTCTTTCTGCCTGAGCAATATTTCGTTGTTTAAACGCATTCTGGGCTGCATCTTTTGCAATTTCGCTTTGTGCAACCGCAATACCTCGTTGCTTTTCGGCTTCTTCTTTTGCTTGAAGTGCCAAGTTTTCGGCCTCGAGTGCTTTTTTTGCATTCTGCTCTGCGTTCTCTCTTTCTTGAACCGCGATGCCATTGGCAGTAATAGCCTTCTGCGTCTCCGATTCTGCAATTTTGGACTGATTTTCAGCCAAGCCTTGCTGAAACTCAGCATTCATCTTTTCTCGAAAAGCCCAAAAGCTCAAAGCCGACAACACCACAATCGTAACCAAAGACGACACATAGAATGCAATTCGTGTCCGTCGTTTGAGCCTTTCACTACGCATAATATGTTGCGCACTTTCGCCTAAAAATTCAATAATCTGCCCTGCAATGATTGAGGAACTCGAAATTTTAGCTTCTACACTAATTATCTCTTCATTATACTTGGCTATCCAGTAGCGGTTGGGTTTACAGGCTCCGTACCAATCTTGATAATGCGACAATGCTCCCGAACCTAATAGATATTTTACCGATTTTTCGTTCTGCACCCAGCGTTCTAGTTGCACCCTAAAATCAGTATAATTCTTATAATCCGAATACTCTTGCTTTTGCCAAGCTATAAGGCTCTGCCAATTTCGGATCAAAGATTCGTGGGTTATATCCAGCACCGTGTCCGGATGCAAATACTCCGTCGCGACATCCTCCGGATCCAGAAACGGTCTTACAAAAGTATTGTCCGGAAGCCGAAACACATTTAATACCGCACAAACTTCTTTGTATCCAATTCCTGGTTCATTTATAATCTGAGCAATTTCTCTCAGTGTCATCCTATTACGAACCGCCCTGCCAGCATCGCTTTTTGTAAGCGATCTAAATGAAATCTGTAAAATAAATGCGACTTGTGCCTCTGTTAGTTTGGTGTGTAGCCAAGGCAAGCTGTGGCTATAATCTT
>JBDKHP010000184.1:0-5995 GCA_039797645.1 Bacteroidota bacterium | reverse complement strand
TTCCTACCTTGGTGTTCGAGAATTACAGCGTATTTCAAGCCTTGTATCAGCAAAACCTCAGTACGGGCGAATACGAATTTGTATTCGATGCACTTGAAGATGGAAAAATTGGCTTTGTGAGTAAAACCGACTTAGGCCCGAATAAGACGAAGATGTACTTCTATTCCGCAGTTGGCGACGAAATTGATAAAGTGAAAGTAAAACAAGCCCAAATACGCGGCCTTTCGCAATTTATCACAGTCGTTGATGCCGACAATCCATCCGTAAAAATGGGTTTAGTTTTCAATACCGATGGTACAGCCACGCTAAATACACTCAAGGGCGAAGAGACAACAAGCCAAACATTCGATTATTTTGCCACTGTCGAAGGCTTGGGCTTTATGCCAGCATTGTCCTTTGGCGGAAAATTGCTCGGCGAATTATTTAAGTACGACGATGTGAAAAAAGCATTTGTATCGGTTGATAATTCCAAGGTTTCCATCGTAGAAGGTATGACACCGCCTCTGCCACTCCCTGCTTATACGATTGGAGCCAGAGCTTATGCGGCCTATAATTACCTCGACGCCTACAAATCGAGTTTGGCTTTTAGTGAATTTTATACAGCTTTTGCAGCCAATATGAAGGCAAACGGTCTTGAGATTACTTCATGGTCCTTGCAGGATCTCAAACTACCTGTGTCTTACCTATCTATCAAAACAAAAGGAGGCAATTTTTGGTTCGATTTCACTCGTGAAGTGAAAGAAGATGGTAAAGTATATCTGACATTAACCGGCGATAATAACGCTGGCGAAAAATTGACATATATGCAACCACTTATCGATATTTTGTTCGATACCAATGGCTTATACTATTTTGCAAGCGGAAAGTTGGCCGCATATAGCAACAAAACATTTTCAATAATCAGTGCCGCCGATCCGCACATTAAAATCGACTTTTACGAAGGCGGAAGTTAAGACCAAACATTAGAACGATCATTTCAACAGTACACACCAACAATCAATGCCGGGCTGTCCCTACGGGGGCAGCCTTTATTATTTCAGCCTTCGCCAAAGCCGCTGAATACAAACGCAACGATACATCCACCAGCTGGTAAATCCAACCGAAAGCAAAAAAAAACAAAAAGAAAAGTTTGGCTCCCGCTCCAAACCTTTCTTTTTGTTTTTTTTATTCGGCTGGTAGCTTTGGCAAGCGCGAGTATTACGGATTTGATATGACATTGGCGGGTTTGTAATTCGGTTTGGTTTGTCATTTTGGCAGAATTTCTGACAGCGCACTTGTCGTTTTGGGAGGGATTACTGCCAAAATGAACACTCGTTTGCCATTTCCACAGATGGCACAATGATTGAAAAACGTATGTCATCTGAGTAAAATAATTTGGAAATTAACTTGTAAAACATAAATAATAATGGGAAAAATTATTGGTATCGACTTAGGCACAACAAACTCTTGTGTGTCGGTTATGGAGGGGAACGAACCTGTGGTAATCCCCAATAGCGAGGGTAAACGTACAACGCCTTCGATTGTGGCTTTCTTGACAGATGGCGAGCGTAAAGTGGGCGATCCTGCTAAACGTCAGGCAATTACCAACCCAACTAAGACGATTTCTTCTATCAAGCGTTTCATGGGCGAGTCTTATGACGCTACGATGAAAGAAACCAATCGGATGACTTACAAAGTGGTGAAAGGTGACAATAACACCCCACGCGTAATGATTGACGACCGCAAATATACCCCACAAGAAATCTCTGCAATCATTCTTCAGAAAATGAAGAAAACAGCAGAAGATTATTTGGGACAAGAAGTAACTGAAGCTGTAATTACTGTTCCTGCATATTTCAACGATTCTCAACGTCAGGCCACAAAAGAGGCTGGCGAAATCGCGGGTCTTAAAGTGCGTCGTATCATCAACGAACCTACGGCTGCAGCACTTTCGTACGGTTTGGATAAAAAGGCCGAAGAACTTAAAATCGCAGTTTTCGATTTAGGTGGTGGTACTTTCGATATTTCGGTATTGGAACTTGGCGATGGTGTATTTGAAGTAAAATCGACCGACGGTGATACGCACTTGGGTGGCGACGATTTCGATCAGGTAATTATCGACTGGTTGGTACAAGAGTTCAAAAACGACGAAGGCCCAGATTTGAGCAAAGATCCGATGTCGCTTCAGCGTCTGAAAGAAGCTGCTGAGAAAGCTAAAATCGAGTTATCGTCTGGTGCGAGCACCGAAATCAACCTGCCATATATTATGCCAGTTGACGGTATTCCAAAACACCTTGTAAAAACACTTACACGTGCCAAATTTGAGCAAATGGCAGATTTTCTGATCCAAGCTACCATTGAGCCATGTCGTAAGGCATTGAAAAACGCAGGTCTTTCGGCAAGCGATATCGATGAAGTTATTTTGGTAGGTGGTTCTACGCGTATCCCCGCTATTCAGCAAAAAGTTGAAGAGTTTTTCGGTAAAAAACCGTCAAAAGGTGTGAATCCTGACGAAGTTGTGGCAATTGGCGCAGCAATTCAGGGTGGTGTACTTACGGGCGAAGTGAAAGACGTACTTCTTTTGGACGTAACGCCACTTTCGTTGGGTATCGAAACAATGGGTGGTGTAATGACACGCCTCATTGAAGCTAACACCACGATTCCAACCAAAAAGACTGAAACTTTTACCACTGCGTCTGACAGTCAGCCGTCGGTAGAAATTCACGTAAACCAAGGCGAACGCCCAATGGCACGCGACAATAAAACCATCGGACGTTTCCACTTAGACGGTATTCCACCCGCACAACGTGGTGTGCCTCAGATCGAAGTAACTTTCGACATCGATGCAAACGGTATCCTACACGTGTCAGCAAAAGACAAAGGAACTGGCAAAGAGCAGTCTATTCGTATCGAAGCATCGTCGGGTCTTACTGACGAGGAAATCAAAAGAATGCGCGCAGAAGCAGAGGCAAACGCCGAAACCGACCGCAAAGCAAAAGAGGAAATTGAAACCGTAAACAAAGCTGACAGCTTGATTTTCCAAACGGAAAAACAAATGACAGAATTTGGCGACAAAATCCCGGCAAACAAAAAAGGCGAAATCGAAACCGCTTTAAACACGCTGAAAGAAGCACACAAAAATCGCGACATTGCAGCAATTACCGCCGCAACCGAGGTGCTGAACCAAGCATGGCAAGCAGCTTCGCAAGATATGTACTCGCAAGGTCAGGATCCACAAGCAGGCCAGCCTAACCCAGGCCCAGGTGCTGGTGCAAGTTCAAACGCAGGCGGCTCGGCTCCAAAAGACGACCAAGTTACCGACGTTGATTTTGAAGAAGTAAAATAATCTCGCACAAGAGATTCTCTAAGCACAACCGCTGTAAGTCTTGTACTTACAGCGGTTTTTTGTTTTAGAAACCCTGAACCGAAAGTGAAAAGGTGTCAGAAATCGCCCTCGAGAATAAAACCTATCCGAGTGAAAAAAATAAAAATAATTCGGAGCGGAAGCCCAACTTTTCAAATTTAGGGCGGCTACCGGCTATCCGCTTGTAGTCCTCGCAAACGGGAACGGCATCACTTGGCTGCCTGTGTATTACAGTCAACCCCCTGTACAAAAGGCAATTCCGCGCGTTGCTGTGGGCTACCGCTACTATCCGGGCTAGACCGTGCCTGCTGTTTTCCAGTCCCACGCCGTAGGTACGCGGGGCAAGCATTTTCTTTGGCCTACGGCCATGTGGCGTTATCGCACTCCAAGCCTACGGCTTGGCTGAGATCCCAATTCCATTACTCAAGCGGATCGACCCAATGCAAGAAACGCCCATCATAGATACAGAAATTTTCCAAAAAACCACCATCCAATATACCACACAACTCCAAATAGAATTCTATATTTGTAAAAGTCAGCAACATACAGTCGTGGAGATACGCCAGCAACTAATTTGTGAAAGACCTTCACTATAAACAGACACTCAAGACAGTTGAATATTTTCTATTTTTGCAACAAGGAATTCATACAACTAATTCATAATTAGCTATGCGTAAGTTCAATACATCTGGGCCTAATTTCAAAGAAAAACATTATACAATTCACAGAACAGAACTCATAAATAAAGGAATCGAATTCGTTCGAGACGAACGATATTTCACTATTTGGGCACCACGCCAAACAGGCAAAAGCACCTATTTCAGACAATTAGCCAACGAACTAAATAAAACTGACTATAAAGCCGTGTATCTCTCCGTGGAGGGCTTTAATGATTATAGTGTGGCTGATACGTTCGATACATTTTGTAGAGAAATTAAAAAACAACAGAATATTAATTGGAAAATTGAAACATTTAAAGATTTTGAGAAAATTATCTCAAACAACCTCTACGATAAAATCGTAATAATTATTGATGAAATTGAAAGCTTAAACCCCGATATATTTAGTCAATTCTTGCATACAATCAGAAATCTTTACCATACACGAAATTACCACTGTCTAAAAAGTGTCATTCTTGTGGGTGTCTCAAATATTGTTGGCCTCGTCAACGACAATGCAAGTCCGTTTAATATCACCGACAACTTGAATATCCCATATTTCACGAATGACGAAGTAGAAGAACTTCTCGGACAACATGAAAATGAAACGGGACAGAAATTTGAGAATAAAGTAAAACAAAAGATTTCGGAAATAACAGCCAATCAACCAGGCTTAGTAAATGGTTTTGCAAAAAAACTCGTGGATAACAATCCTACCCGTAAAGAAATAAATTATGCCGATTATTTAGACGTTGAAGATTGGTATTTAACAGAGGCAATTGACAAAAATTTTGCAAATATCTTGAATAAAGCAAAAGAACAACGAAATTTTGTGGAACGTTTGCTTTTTACCGAAGACGAAATTCCGTTCGAAATAGATAGAGAAAGTATAAAATTATTACATACCAACGGATTAATAAAGAAAGACCAAAACGGATTCGTCACATTTTGGGTTCCGTTCTACAAAAAAAGATTATACAAAGCCTTTTATCCGTACACAAACGGAGAGAAAGCAGATATTCTAAGAAGTTTTATCGTGAGTGAGTATTTCGACGAAAAAGGAAGGATAAAACTAGATAAACTCATTTTAGGGTATAAAGAATATGTAAAACGACGCGGATTTAATGTTTTCAGAGGAAAAGATGAGAATGGGCAATACAATTCTATAAAAGAAAGTGCATTAATCTATAGTTTTGAAACCTATATTCAAGCATTCTTACAAGTTGTTGGGGGTAAAAGTTACAGAGAAGCCAATACGGGGCTAGGGAAAAGCGATTTGATTATCAATGTGAAGTCCGAAGAATGTCTTATTGAAACAAAGATTTACTACTACGAAAATCAGTTCAACGATGGCAAAAAGCAGCTAGCATATTATTGCAACAGCCTCGGATTAAACAAAGGCGTTTACCTTGTGTTTTATCCGAATACAATAACACATATAGATGCTACAAAAGAGTGTGTAGAAAATATTGAAAATGTGGAAATTTCAACCTACATGATAATGTTTGACGAGACAAAATGGTGACATATTAACAATAGGATTTTCCCTTGATAGCTAAATAGTTGTATGTAGATTTTGCTGTTCTAACCTAAAGAACCTTATCGCACCCTTAACTTTTGTGTTATGATTTTATATTTGGTAGGTATTAGCTGTGTGGGGAAAACAACCATAGGCAAAATGTTAGCTCAGACTCTTGGTTTTTCATTTTTTGACTTAGATGTGGAGGTTGAGAAATACTACAATATGCCTATCGAGTTAATTCAAATTGAATGCATAACGATAGACAAATATCGTGAAAAGGCCAGCGTTGTATTAGATTACCTCCTTTCACAAAACATTGATTCTGTAATAGCTGGAACACCTTCGGGCTTGACATCTTCTTTTTTTTAAGTCTTTGATACACATAAACTTGATGAAAATATATTTTCCATTTACATACACGACTCCGCTGAAAACATATTGGATCGACTCACTTTTTTTGATAAGAATTCA
>JBDKHP010000183.1:0-7018 GCA_039797645.1 Bacteroidota bacterium | reverse complement strand
TTCTTCATCCAATGCTTTCATTTCTTCCAAAATGGTTTGCGGTTGGCGTAGGGCAGTTTCTTCTTTTTTGTTGGGGTTTTTAACGCTTAAATCAAAAGTGCTTTGGTCAATGTCTTTGATGTTTACTGTCCAAGAGTTTTCGCTGTCTGCAAAGGATTTTTGTAGCTCGACAAATTCTGCTAAATCGTTTTCGTTAAGCGGATTGGTTTTGCCCAAATTGCGGTCGAGGCTCAGCGAGTAAAACCAAACTTTGTGTGTGGGTTTGCCTTTTTCGAAAAACAGCACTACGGTTTTTACACCGGCACCGGTAAACGTGCCACCGGGCAAATCTATTACTGTATGCAGATTGCAACTTTCCAATAAAGTTTTACGAATGGCCACCGTGGCATTGTCGGTATTGCTCAGAAAAGTGTTTTTAATTACAACACCTGCTTTGCCACCTGCTTTCAGAATTTTAATAAAGTGCTGCAAAAACAAACTGGCGGTTTCGCCTGTTTTTATTGGGAAATTTTGCTGCACTTCTGCTCTTTCTTTTCCACCAAAAGGCGGATTGGCAAGTACCACATCGTAGCGGTCTTTTTCTTGTATGTCGGCAAGATTTTCGGTAAGTGTGTTGGTGTGTATAATGTTGGGAGCTTCTACACCGTGCAAAATCATGTTCATAATGCCGATGATATAGGCCAATGATTTTTTCTCTTTGCCGTAAAAGCTACGTTTTTGCAGTATCTCGGTTTCCTTGGTAGAAAGAGATTTGCTGTTTCGCAAATAATCGAACGCTTCGCAAAGGAAACCCGCAGAACCCACAGCACCGTCATAAATTTTGTCGCCAATTGTTGGAGCAAGCACTTTTACGATGGTGGTAATGAGCGGACGGGGTGTGTAATATTCGCCACCGTTTCTGCCTGCGTTGCCCATGTTTTTTATTTTGTCTTCGTACAAATGGCTCATTTCGTGCTTCTCGGCATGGGTACGGAAACGCAATTCATCAATTCGGTTAATCACTTCACGCAAATTATAACCGCTTTGTATGCGGTTTTTCAGTTCGCTGAAAATTTCGCCAATCTTGTATTCAATGGTGTCGGCACTCTCGGCACTCTGCTTAAATTTTTTGAGGTACGGAAAGAGCTTGATGTTTACAAAGTCGCTAAGATCGTCGCCTGTAAGTGCATTATGGTCAATTTTTCCGTCCGTCAATTTTGGCGCAGCCCATGTATTCCACTGATACTCTTTGCCGATAAGGGTTGTGGGGGCTTTTCCAGTAAGTTCGGCTGCTGTGGCACGGTCGCGCTCCAAATCGTCCAGATATTTTAGGAACAATACCCAAGAAGTCTGCTCTACGTAATCTAATTCGCTTCCACACCCCGCATCTTTGTGCAGTATGTCGTCAATGTTTTTAAAAGTTTGCTCAAACATTCTTAAATTCTGTCTTAAATCAGTATCAAATACACACAAAAGTATCAATTTCTGCGGTTGCAACATCAAAAAAACAGCTCAATTCGACATGTTCACGACTCCGCTTTTACGAGCAGACAGATCGGGTTGTATGCCGCAGGTACGAATGTTCCACTTAGCACAAGTTCAGTTTGGAAGGCGTATTTTATAGGGGTGTTCACTGTGTGGATTTTTTTGGCGGGTGAAATGCAGCCAAGCCGTAGGCTTGGTGTACGATAACGCCACATGGCCGTAGGCCAAGGTAAAGTGCGGGTATTGCGTACCTACGGCGTCTAAGAAGGTGCTGCCGTCTCAACTAGCCCGGATAGTAGCGGTAGCCCACAGCGGTGTGATGCGGTGGCAGCAAGCTGATGGCATTCGACTGAAATACAACGGTTTCCTGTTGGTTTCGTTTCCGAACGCGAGGACTACAAGCGGATAGCCGGTAGCAGCCTTTACAAGTATTGTTGGGCTACAGCTCCTTATCATTATTTTTATTTTTTTTCTCGCTTAGTTTTTTTGATTTTCAAGCTTTTGCGGCGAATCGGTTGGGGGAAACTGGGGAATAAAAAAAGCGTTCACCCGGTGGGTAAACGCTTTTGTGGAGCCGGCGGGGGTCGAACCCGCGTCCAAACCAGCGATTAATGTGCTTTCTACATGCTTATCCTTCGTTTGGTTTTCGAGCCAAGGCTGACCAAAGGCGGCCTACCAAAACCTTAGTTCCTTATTTCATGTGGTGCACGGAACAGACACCACACAATCCCTGTATTGATTAGCACCCCATTGCCTGCAGGAACAAGGCTGCTACCTGCCGACGGGATGACTCGTTTCACAACCTAGTCGCGAAATGAAGATAATTCACTATGTGAATTAAGCAGCGAGTGCAAAGTTATTATTGCCAGTTATAGTTTTGTAACCCTGTTTTATGGGATGTATTACGTGTCCCAGCATGCTTACAGACCAATTCAACTCGTTGTCGAAACCATTTCGGCCCCATAAGGGCGACAAAGTTACGCTTTTTTTGTGGATTGTACAAGTGCTGTGGGTGTTCTTGTGCTATTCTTCTTCGTTGAAATAGAGGGTGTAATAATGGAGTCCGCGCTCGGGATCCCAGCCTTTTTTTACGCGGCTGCGGTCGCCGTGGATATATACGTGGAAGTTTTTGTCGAGCTTGAGTATGCTGCGGAGTTTGCCTTTTTCTTTGCGTACGGCGTCGTCGGAAATGGGGAATTGTTCTTGTATTTGGGTCTGGAAGGTGTTCTCGTAGTGTTGCTTGTAGTCGTTGAATGCGCCTACAACTTGTTCTTCGCCTTGCATTACGGCTTGCTGAAATTCGTTTTGGTCGAAGTGGTCGTGGTTTTTGAAGTAATCGACCGAGCGGTTGAGGAGGTCTATTTGGTCGGCCTTTTCTACTTCGTTGGTGGTATTAAATACTTCATCTACAAATCCTTTCGTGAGGCGTAGGTATTGTTGTGTTTGGTAGAAATTGTCATCGACGGGTACGGTGTTGAGGAATTGCGACGACCAGTATTGTGCGTTTTGGCCTTTGCCGAGGTTATCGACGACGAGGATGCGGTAGCCGTCGTCGGGGTTGAGGTTGAAGATGAGGCAGCCTTTGTCGAGGCGGTGTATGTTTACGCCTTTCTCTTGTTGAATATCGAACATTTCGCCGCGTGGATATACTTTGAGGAAGGTGTCTTTGTTTTCGGATTTGAACATTCCGATGGCGTCGGTGATTTCGCCGTTTACGACACAGTCTTTGAGCATTACCATATAAAATTCGCCCGATTTAATTTTGGGGTGGTTGGAGCATTCGTACAGGTAATCGGCTATGTTGCGCGAGTTGGCGTAGAAGTTTTGCTCACTGCCGAAAATTTCGGTAACGTACTGATGGAGTGGATTGTGTTGGGCACTTTCTTCGGCACTAAAACGGAAATAGGGCGGTGTTTTGAAGGGCGTAAGGAAGTAGAGTTTCAGCAGGTCGCGCACCATTTCGTCCACTTCGAGTAGTTGTTTGGAGTAACGTACGCCTTCGTCGGCGGCACGACTCCCGATGCTGTGGATGGTAATTTTTCCGATTCTTACTTCCGAAAAGCTAAACATATTCCTGTGTTTTAGTGGGGTTCAAAATTAACAATGTTTTGCCAGATTAGGGGCGGTTTGTGTTGTTTTTTACCATCCTTTTTGCCAAAACGACAAGATTTCCATGCTCCAAGCTACGCCAACGTGGGTGATGACTCCGCCGTAAATATTGCCCGATTTCAGTGCCAAGATGCCGAGTATATAGCCCCCGAAAAACGAACTGATGGCCTCGCCCGTGGGTTTGCCAAAGTGCATGGATACATAGAGTGCGGCCATGGGAAGTAGGGCTTTTTCGCCCAGAAAACGGGCTGCCCCAATTACAAACACGCCCCGCATTATCAGCTCTACGGTAAGGAAACTGAATCCGTAGGTTATTTCGTAGCCCAAAATTGTCTGCCAGCGGGCGAGTCCCAGAAACTGATATTCGCCATAATCGCGGTAACGCGGGTACACGAGTTGGAAGGATTCTTGGTAAGATGCTGCGATGAGTAATGGCCACATCAGCAGCACCAGTAGCAGATAGGGCCGTGCGTGCCACCAGCTCCAGCCTAGGCCAAAATAGGGTGCAGTGCCAACAGGCCAAAAGCGGTAGATAAGTACCGAAGGGATGGCAAAGAGCACAAAGCCTTGTAAGTTGGTGAGTATCCGATAGATGTAGTAGAACACATTGTTTTGTCGCGCACTGCCTTCAATAAAATGTGCGAGGGTTTCCAGCCCCGAAAATTCCATCATAATCGCATAGAGAAGTAGAAACACCGCCAGAAAGATAGCGTACTTCCAAGGTTCGGACACCCTAAAGTTTATGTCGAACATGGCTTGGCTGCCCAAGGCAGAACCTAGAACGGCAGCATAAAGTAGTGCAAAAACCAAGACACGCAAAGGCCAACTCAATGGCAGTTGGCGCAAGAGCGTTTCGAAATGTAACACCGAATTGACCGCCAGAAAAAGCCCCAAAATCAGCATCGTAGCCAGCGCCGAACGCCATTCTAACTGCTGCCGAAGGTGCAATACAATGGTACGGAAAACGTATTTCATTGGGCTTAAATTTCTTGTAGATCAACGGGTTGGTCGTGCGAGTCGATATAGGCTTGCAGTTCGCCGGAGAGCGTTTTTTTGTCCACCCAGTCTGTCAGTAATTGACGTTCGGTCTTAAATTCCATTTGAGGCACAGCCCAACCACAGCTTGTTTCTACCGCTTCCACATCGAGCAAAACCAGCCTTCTAGCACGGTGGCGGAGGTTTTCATCAAAGAGTTCGAGCCGTTCCGCAAATTCAGCGTCGCTAGGCTCTACCAATCGGCCTTTGCAAAAGCACCTTAAAATGAGCGGATTACCCTCGAAGGCGCAGCACATAAGCGTAATACGGCCACCGAGGCGAATGTCGCGTGCTGTACGGTTGCCACTCCCCGGAAAATCCAGAAACAACAGCCGTTCTGGCGAAATCACCCGAAGCGCATCCAGCCCTTTGGGCGAAAGATTCACCTCCATTTGCGAGGCCGAAGCCAGAAAAAACATCTTTTGTTGCCCAATAAACTCAATATGAGTAGGAGTGAGCGATTTGTAATAATTTGCCACGATCTATAGATTTATGCCTGATTTACAGTCTCGAAAAAATCTAACACAAAAGCCTTGTCGGCCACAAGTTGTTGCGAAAGCGCCTCAAGCGAATCGAACCGATGCTCACTGCGCACCCGTTTCAGAAAGCGCAATTCCAGCCGTTGGCCATAAATCTGCTGGTCGAAATCGAAGATATGCACCTCAATCGTTTTGTCGCGTCGCGGTTCGTCAATCGTAGGCCGCATCCCGATGTTCAGCATGGCCTTCCAAAGCTTTTCGCCGAAAGCCACCTGCACCGCATACACCCCGTCTTTGGGCACCAATTTATACAAATCGGCCTCCATATTGGCCGTTGGGAAGCCCAGTTTTCTGCCCAATTGTTTGCCTTGAATCACTTGGCCTGCAATGCTATACGGACGTTGCAGACTCAAGGTCGCCGTTTCAATGTCGCCCGCCAAAAGAGCCTCGCGTATTTTGGTAGAACTGATAAACCCTGGGCCGTCAACCAGCGCCTCCACCCGTTCAATCCCAAAGCCACAATCGGCCGCACACTGCACCAGCGAGTCGAAATTTCCCTCCCTGTTGCGACCAAACGTATGGTTGAAACCCACCACCAAATGCGTAATTTTAAGCTGCTCTACCAGCACCGACCGGATAAAATCGTTGGACGACATCTGCGCAAACTCCAAGGTAAACGGACACACAATCAGATGGTCAATGCCCTGTTTTGCCAAGAGCGCGACCCTTTCGTCCAGCGTGCTGAGCAAGCTCAAGCTGAGGTCGTCTGGCCGAAGCACCAAACGCGGATGCGGCCAAAAAGTCATCACCACCGATTCGCCACCCAGTTCCTTTGCCCGCTCGCGCAAGGTCTGTAAAATTTTGCCATGCCCCCTATGGAACCCATCAAAAGTCCCCATCGTGAGCACCGGACGCGAAGCCACAAAAGCCTCCAAACTAGAATGTATTTTCACAACTTATTTATTTTCAGTTCCTTTAAGCATCGGCACAAACACAAAATCCCCAAAGCCCATACTCTCGAACGAATTTTCGCCCACACGCACAATCTTCGTCATCACCTGATTCTGACTATCGCCCACCGGAATCACCATCCAGCCCCCAATCTTGAGTTGGTGCATCAAATCGTCTGGCAAATCCTCCGATCCGGCCGTCACCAGAATCTTATCGAAAGGGCCAAAAGTTGGCAAACCCGCGTAGCCGTCGCCAAAATGCAGGTACACCTTGTAGCCCAATTCGCCCAACAGCACCCGCGTTTTGTGGTACAATTCACGCTGCCGTTCAATGCTAAAAACCTTCGCCTTACATTCGGCCAAAATCGCCGTCTGGTAGCCCGAACCAGTCCCCACTTCGAGCACCTTTTCACCCTTTTTTAAGCCCAACAATTGCGTCTGGAAGGCCACTGTATAAGGCTGCGAAATCGTCTGCCCCGAACCAATGGGGAAGGCCTTATCCAGATAAGCCGACTCATCCAGAAAGCTTTCCATAAAAAAATGACGTGGCACTTTGAGCATCGCCGCCAGCACATTAGGATCAGAAATCCCCTTCCCAACCAATAAATCGACCAATTTGTAACGTCGCCCGATATGTTTATACGAATCCGTTCTCATAAGCAGCCCTTTCAAAGCATTTCCACAAAAGTAGTCGCTCAGCAGCAATCTACCATACAAACACGCACACAAAAGCCCGAAATCTACCTCTCCAAGCCCGTAAAAAGGAAAATAAAAAAATAAAAATTAGGAGCGGAAGCCCAACTTTTCAATTAAACGGCTGCTGCCGGCTATCCGCTTGTAGTCCTCGCAAACGGGTACGGCGTCAGTTGGCCGCCAAAATATTTCAATCCAGCCCCGGTACAAAAGGCCGAAATTCCCCATTGCTGTGGGCTACCGCTACTATCCGGGCTAGACCGTGCGGCAGTTTTCCAATCCCACGCC
>JBDKHP010000182.1:0-3622 GCA_039797645.1 Bacteroidota bacterium | reverse complement strand
GGAGTTTACTACTTGTAAATGAGCATTTAAAAAATTCGATCCAACGCAGAGATCGACTAAAAAAACAGACTCTATTTAGCGGGGCGTTGAGCCAAGCCGTAGGCTTGCAGTATGGACGCTTCATGGCCAAAGGCCAAAGTAAAGATTTTGCCCCGTGTACCTACGGCGTATGATTGTAAAACAGCAAGCACCACCTAGCCCGGATCGCGGCGAGTAGCCCACAGCCGAGCAGTAGTCTCCTTTTGTAGAGCCGCTGAATTGAAAAGAGCAGGCGGCCAAGTGATACCGTCCCCGCGAGGACTACTGCTAAGAGCCGGTAGCCGCCCTATATTTGAAAAGTATGGCGGCAGCTCCTAATCATTTTAATTATTTTTATTTTATTTTTTTAATCGGGTGTTTTTTGTTTGCGTCTTTCTACTAATTTGGTAATTTTGGGTGGTATTTCGTTTTCAGCCGACGGGATGCTTACAAAATTTTTTCCTCACATTTTCCAATAGTAATCGTTTGCTATTTTGGCAATTGGGATTACTGTGCTTTTTTTTATTATTTACACATCAAAAACCTTAAAATGAAACATCTACTATGGGCCTTTATGGCCATGCTAATGCTGTATGCTTGTGGGCAATCGCCTGAATTGAAAACTGTAGAACCGTATAGTTTTACGCCTTTTACGCCCCCCATTAGTTATGAGGCCGCTGGGGTAAAGGCCGATTCATTGCTGAAATTGATGACTACGGATGAAAAATTAGAGCTTATTAGTGGGCATAATATGTTCTTTATCAAGGGTTTTGAACGTTTGGGTATTCCGCAGTTGTACCTTTCGGATGCGACGCAGGGGGTGCATATTCGTAAAGAATTGAGCAATCTGATGGAGAAATCTACTGCAATGCCCTGCCCTATTTTGCTCAGTGCGACTTGGAATACAAACTTGGCGCACGATTTTGCGAAATCGGTGGGCGAAGAGTGTCGGGCGGGTGATATTGGTGTGCTTTTGGGCCCTGGTATGAATATTTACAGGGTCTCAACGAACGGTCGGAATTTTGAATATTTTGGGGAAGAACCATTCTTAACTGCCAGAATGATTGAGAATTATGTGGTTGGTGTGCAGAATACGGGTACGATGGCTACCTTGAAACATTTTGCGTGTAATAATACAGATCACCACCGACGTACGACCAATTCCGTGGTGGACGAACGGACATTGATGGAGGTGTATTTTCCTGGTTTTGAAGCGGGTATTAATGCTGGTGCTATGGCTGTTATGACTTCGTACAACCAAGTGAATGGTGAATGGGCAGGGCAGAGTAGTGAACTTATTACTGGTTATTTGCGTGGTGGTTTGGCGTTCAAGTGGCTTGTGATGACAGACTGGTGGTCGGTTTGGGATGCTGAAAAGATTATCAAGTCGGGACAGGATTTGGAAATGCCTGGCGATCAGTTTATTAAGCGCGATGGCAAACGCTTGTTGCAAGAGGGCAAGGTTACGATTGCTGATATCGACCGTATGGCGAAGAATATTTTGCGTACCGAAATTGCTATGGGTCTGCTTACCAGACCTGTGAAGGATGCGGCGTTGTTGGCGAAACTGCCTGAACATACTAAGGTTGCGCTTCAGACTGCTCGCGAGGGGGTTGTTTTGCTAAAGAATGAGGGGGCGATTTTGCCCTTGTCGGCTGCGAAATCGCCTAAGATTTTGCTTACGGGCGAGTACTTAGATTCGTTGGCACGAGGCGGTGGTTCGGCAGAAGTTGAAGGCTACGATTGGGTGCTTATGCCGCAAGCAATGAAGGCTGAGTTTGGGAATGCACTCACGGTTGCTCAAAACCCGACGGATTCACAACTCTCTGAGGCTTCGACAGTTGTGTTGTATATTGGTACGCACGATAGCGAGGGCTACGATAAATCGTTCGAACTTCCGGATTCTACCGTAAACAAGGTGCTTCGGGCTACCAAATTGAATAAAAATGTGGTGGTGGTGTTGAGTGCTGGCCGTGGCGTAAGCATGACGAAATGGATTGATAAGGTGAAAGCTTTGGTATATGCTTGGTATCCAGGCCAGAATGGTACGACAGCTGTGGCTGAGATTCTTTCGGGTAAGACGAATCCGTCGGGTAAATTGCCAATCACGATCGAGAAAAAATTTGAGGACAGCCCTGGCTTTCCGTATATTTTGCCCGGAGATACGCTTTATACTGGCTGGGCTGGCGATATGGATATGAAGCAGCCTATGAATCGAATTGAGTATAAAGAAGGTGTGTATGTGGGCTATAAAGCGTATGAAATGTCGGGGGTTAAACCGCTTTTTGCATTTGGTTTCGGACTCTCGTACACTACATTCGCCTATTCGGATCTCAAAATTGAGAATCCAAATGCAAAAGCTGGCGAAGATGTAAGGCTTTCGTTTGTTGTGAAAAATACGGGTAAAGTTGCTGGGGCAGAAGTGGCACAATTGTATGTTTCGGATGCTGAATCGTCGGTAGAACGACCACTGAAGGAACTTAAAAATTTCGCGAAAGTGCAATTGGCTCCTGGAGAATCGGTGCGCGTGAAAATGACACTCAACAACCGAGCATTTGCGTTTTTCGATACTGGCTCGATGAAGTGGAAGGCAGAACCAGGGCTTTTCAAAATTCAAGTAGGTGCGGCGTCTGACAATATTCTGCTAACAGGCGATGTTAATCTGAAATAATCTCTGTCCCCGTATTGAGCCTTCTGCACAGTACGGGGATAACTTTCCTATTCGGACGAGCATTTGGGCAATTCAGCCAATTGCTGCCAATCTTCTGAATTACTGGTTTGTGCAAAAACGAGTGCCTGTCGGCCATTTGTGAGCACAATATGGCTTACACCTAATGAGAGTTGGTATTCGTTTGCTTGGTCGGCCACGAGCTGCGTGAGTGGAACGCTTGGAGCTTTACATTCTACCACTGCAAAAGCTTGAGAATTTTTATAGATCACAATATCAGCACGTTTCGCTTGTCCGTTTACGCCAAATCCGTATTCTACTTGAATCCAACCGAGTGGATATTTTTTCACTTCCACGAGGTACTTTATATACAACTGTCGTACTTTTTCTTCAGGAGTAAGGCGTAACCATTTTTTTCGGATGAGATCGAATACAAATTCAAGATCGTTTTCGCGTTTTACACGAATGGAGTAGCTGTTTTCTGCCGACACGATGTAGAGGGTTTTTGTGTAACTAAAAATTTCTGCATACAAAAGTAAATAGCGATATTGTGTGGCCAAATAAAACGCATGAAAACTAAGGAAGAGATCGTAGAAAACTGGTTGCCTCGTTATACTGGCACCCCGATTCACATGTTTACCGAGTATATTATACTCACAAATTTCAGCCATTACCTCAATCTTTTTGCGGCATTGCATAAAACAGAAGTGCGCGGGCTTAATACACCGATGCCCAATGCAATAGCACAAGGAATTACCTTTATCAACTTTGGTATTGGGAGTGCCAATGCGGCTTTGGTAATGGACTTACTCAGCGCAATTCACCCCAAAGCAGTGCTTTTTTTGGGTAAATGTGGTGGACTAAAACGCAAGAATGAAGTAGGCGATTTAATTCTGCCCATTGCAGCCATTCGTGGCGAAGGCACCTCCAACGACT
>JBDKHP010000181.1:0-5404 GCA_039797645.1 Bacteroidota bacterium | reverse complement strand
GTTTTAGCAATGTCGATTACTCGGATGCTACCAGTTCGTGGATTAAACTGGAAGGCTACAATTACGAAATGTTGCTCGGCAAAGCCGCCATGGTACGAGACAGTTTGCTTACGGGCGAACGTATTGGGAACGTTCGGATTTCGAGTTCTCAGCCTTATTGGGGCAATATGAGCAAGGCCAAACGGGAGTTTACCTTCGATATGAATCCGCAAAAGTTGGCCGAAAAACAACAGGCTCTTTCCGATTTGTTTCGCGATTTAAGGGCGCAAGTGCCCAGCGATTTGCAAACGGTGTCGCTCCCGTGGATGGGAATGTATGTGCCTGTGGTATTGCGCGATGCTAACACAATGCGTACTTCGGTTTGGGATTTGGATCATAGGCTGAATGCAACCCAAGGAAGAGCTTACCGACTGCCCGAACTCGGAACAATTACCCAGAAAGAGGCCGCGCAAGAGGTGGTGAAAGAGAATCAGGTGTATCAGTTGTTTCTCTTATACAGTTTTATGGGGCCTGACAAACTGCACGAACGCTATAAAGAGCAAAAGATTGTGGATATACAAAACCACTTGCCCTTGGGTTTTAAAGCCAGTTTGCCCGATTGGAGCTGGTGGAATGCCAAAGAGAAGTCGCAGTATTGGTTGCTGCTCTTGGTGTTCGTGGTGATATTCTTTATCAGTGCCATTTTGCTCGAATCGCTTTGGCAGGCTTTTGCGGTGGTGCTGTTTATTCCGATGTCGTTTGTGGGTTTGTTTCTGGTGTATATCTTGTCCGATTTGGGTTTCGACCAAGGTGGCTATGCGGCCATGGTGATGCTCAGTGGGCTGACTGTAAACGCAGCGCTCTACCTTATAAACTATTACAATAGAGAACGCGTGTTGCATCCGAACAGAACCGCCATGGTGCATTATATCAAAGCCTTTCACCATAAAATTGTGCCGATTTTACTCACCATTCTTTCGACGATCGTGGGGCTTATTCCCTTTCTGTTGGCCGACGATTCCGATTCGTTTTGGCGGAATTTGGCTGCGGGATCTATTGGTGGTTTGTTGGTTTCGGTGCTTACCGTGGTGGTGTGGTTGCCGCTTTTACTTATTCGAAAAGATAAAAAATCATGATACGTTTCCTTATTTTCCGCCCTGTTGCGGTGGTGATGACTTTTATTGCGGTATTGGTATTGGGGCTTGCCACTATGGGTTTGCTGCCTGTGTCGCTGATGCCCGATATCGACATCCCTGAAATCAATGTACTGATTAACCGTCCGGGGGAATCTGCGCAACAGATCGAACAAACCATTGTGCAGCCCTTGCGCTACGAGCTGAATCAGACGGCAGACTTGGAGCAAATTACAAGCGAATCGAAAGATGGAAAAGCGCATATTCGGCTGCGGTTTAAATACGGTGCGGCCATCGACTACGCCTATATCAATACCAACGAGAAGGTCGATTTGGCAATGAAAAACCTGCCGAACAATGTTGAGCGTCCGGCCATTATTAAAGCTTCGGCGGCCGACTTGCCCGTATTCTACATCAACCTTTGGCCCGCACATGCTGACGACCAGCAATTTATCGAGTTTAGCAAACTGACGCAATACATTTTGGCCAAACGCATCGAGCAACTGCCCGAGGTGGCTATGGTCGATATGACGGGGCAAAGCACTGCCGAATTGTTGGTAGAACCGCAAGAACTGAAGCTCCAAAGTTTGGGGCTTAGTCCGCAAAACTTGATCGCTGCCATTGAGCAAAACAATACTTCGCTTGGTTCGGTGACGGTAAACGACGGACATTACCGTTTCAGTTTGCGGGTGGCCAATGCGCTCAAATCTGCCGAAGATGTACAGGCCATTACCATTGGAGTAGGAGGGAGGCTGATTCCCTTGCGCGAATTGGCTACCGTGACGCTTCGTTCGCAAGACCGCGAAGGGGCTTTTATTACCCACGGACAGCAAGGTATTTCCTTGGCCATTATCAAACAATCTGACGCCCGAATGGAAGCTGTGCGTACGCGGGTACAAGAAGAGTTGGCGCGTTTTGCCCAAGAGTATCCGCAGGTGCATAGCGAAATGGTGCGCGACCAGACCTCTTTGCTCGAGTATGCCATTACGAATCTACAATCGAACTTACTCATTGGCGGTTTCTTGGCTTTTTTGGTGCTTTTCTTTTTCCTGAAAGACCCGCTTTCTCCTTGGTTGATCGGTTTCTCAGTGCCACTTTCCTTGGTGGTGAGTTTTCTGTTTTTCTACCTGTGTAAGTTGTCTCTCAATATTGTATCGCTTTCGGGTTTAATTTTGGGTGTGGGTATGATGATCGACAATGCGATTATCGTCATCGACAACATCAGTTTTTACCTCAAACAAGGCCAAACACTTGCCGATGCGTGTGTAAAGGGCACACAACAAGTCATTACGCCGCTTATTTCGTCCATGCTCACAACCTGTGCCGTATTTGTGCCCTTGGTGTTTATCAACGGCATGGCAGGGGCCTTGTTCTACGATCAGGCTTTGGCTATTACCATCGGACTTACCGCTTCGCTCATTGTGTCGATTACCTTAATTCCGGTCTTGTTTTTTGTGATGCGTAAAAACGACAGAATGTATGGAAAATGGGCGAACTTTCTGGGGCGCTGGCTGCAAAAACTCAACATCTTCGAGGCAGAGGAAGTGTACGAACAAGGCTTTCGTTGGGTGTTTCGTCACCGAAGAATCGTATTTCTCACGGCGGTGTTGCTGCTGATTCCGGCCGTGTGGCTTGCCTGGACTTTGCCCAAATCTCAATTCCCGACATTTACACAGCACGACTTCGAGTTGCAAATCGACTGGAACGAACGCATCAATTTCGACGAAAATAGCCGACGGGTGCAGCAGCTCGAAAATTGGGCGGCGCAGTTCGAATCGGGTGTCGATTGTTTTGTGGGTACTCAGAACTATCTGTTCCACAACGCGCTCGAACTCGAAATTTCGCAAGCGCATCTCTATTTCGCACCACAAACCAAAGTGCCACTTGCCCAATTGCAAAGCCGGTTGCGCACCTACATTCTACAGAATTGGCCGCTTGCCCAACTCGAAATCCAAAGCCCCAAAACGGTGTTCGAGCAAATATTCGACAAAGAAGAACCGCTATTGGTCTTGCACCTTACGCTCAATGCCGGTAATACCATTCCGCCTTGGGAACGCGTGCAAGAAATCACCCAGCTACTCAATCGGAAATTGTCGCTCGCCACCACGACGCCTCAGACAGAAACCTATCTCGAAATCAGCAGTCTTGCCGACCGCATGGCCTTGTACCACGTAAGTCCCGAGGCTTTACAAAACAGACTCCAAACGGCACTCAATGCCGTTAATTCGGGTACGCTTTACACAGGGCGCGAGTACCTGCCCATCATGGTGGGTTTCCCCGCCAAATCGGTGCGCGAAACCTTGGCCAATTTGTCTGTCGTCAACGATCAGCAAGTAGAAGTACCGCTGAGTGCCTTGGTGCAAGTGCGCACGCTGGAAGATTACAAAGTGCTTTACGGACAAAAAGAAGGTGCTTTTGTGCCCATTTATCTCGAAACCACGCCCACAAAACCCGAAGAAACCATCGCCCGACTCCGGCAGTTTTTTACCCAATTTCCCGACATCGACCTGCGCCTTTCGGGGAGCTATTTCAGCAACCAGACACTGATTGTCAACCTTATCGTGGTGCTTGGCATCTCGCTTCTCTTGTTATATTTTATTCTGGCCGCACAGTTCGAATCCTTGCTGCAACCCCTTATTTTGCTACTCGAAATCCCGATCGACTTAGCAGGAGCTTTGTTCATGCTTTGGTTGTGGGGCGGCAGCATCAACCTCATGTCGATGATCGGCATTGTGGTGATGGGCGGCATTGTTGTGAACGATTCCATCCTCAAAGTTGATACCATCAATATGCTCCGTGCCGAAGGAATGCCCCTGATGCAGGCCATAGAAGAAGCTGGCAAACGCCGACTCAAAGCCATTATCATGACCAGCCTCACCACCATCCTCAGCCTCGTGCCAGTGCTTTGGGGCGAAGGAATGGGCAGCGAATTGCAACGCCCCTTGGCGCTCACCGTCATTGGCGGCATGACGCTCGGCACTTTGGTCAGTTTATACTTTGTGCCCCTTTGTTACTATTTCATTTACCGCAAAAAATAACACTTCAATTTGTATGAAAACGCTTCAGTCCTTCTTTGTTTTACTCTTCGCCATTGCCCATATACACAGTACGAAAGCCCAAAGCACCCTCGTACTCACGCTTCCAGACGTCATTCGTCTGGCCGACAGCAAATCGCTACAAGCCACGCTCAACCACCACAGTTTTCTCATTTCCGAATGGAGTTACAAAAGCTACAAAGCCAACTACCTCCCTTCCTTGAGTCTCTACGCCGCACCTTTGTCGTACAACAATGCCTCGAATCTGCGCTACAACTCCAACACCCAAACCGACGAATACGTCCGCACCCAAACGCTCAATTCCTACGCCTACCTCACCGCCTCGCAGAATGTGGCGCTCACAGGCGGAACACTGTTTGCCAAAACTTCGCTCAATCGCATCAAAAACTATGGCGCTAATGGCTACGATCAGTACTCGTCGGTGCCTTTCCAGATAGGTTATTCACAGCAGATTAGCGGTTACAATGCCATGAAATGGGAGCGCAAAATAGCCCCACTCAAATACACCATCGCCCAAAAAGAATACCTACAATCCGAAGAAACCAACCACCTGCAATCCGTGGCCTATTTCTTCGATTTGGCACTGGCGCAAGAAGCCGCCGCCACCGCCGCACTCAACCTCCACAACAACCAACAAATACTCGAAATCGCCCGCAAACGCTACGAACTCGGCACACTCACCCAAAGCGAAGTACTTACCTTCGAGCTACAATACAACAACGCACGGATTACCGACCAAAGCGCCCAAATCGACCTGCGTCAGGCACACGAAGCCCTACTCAGCTACCTCTTGCTGCCCATCGACATCCAAATCGTACTCACGCTGCCCCAAGAACTCCCGCTGAGCCAGATAGACGCCAGCCAAGTCCTCGGCAAAGCCCTCGAAAACAACCCCGCCCTACTCACGCTCGACGAAGCCATACTCGAAGCCAGCCAAAACGTCTCCAAAACCCGCAGCCAACGCTACATCCAAGCCAGCGTAAGCGCCTCATACGGACTCAGCAAAAACGACGGCACCAACGGACAAGTCGGCGAATTGGCAAAAGTCTATCAATCCGACTTCGACAAATACAGCAGTTTCAACCTTGGCATCACCATCCCGATACTCGATTGGGGGCAAGCCAAAGGCCAATACCAAATGGCGCGTTCCCAACAACAAGTCGCCGAACTCAGCGCCCAACAAGCCCGACAACAATTCGAGCAAAGTGTCCGCACTTTCTCCACCACATTCAACCT
>JBDKHP010000180.1:0-4874 GCA_039797645.1 Bacteroidota bacterium | reverse complement strand
CGTTGGTGAGCGGCTTGTCGGTGTACTGGCAATTAACGCCTCACCCTGAACATGCTTTTGCGACTTCGGTGTTGTTTTTGGTGCCGGGTGTGCCCCTTATTAATTCGTTTACCGATGTGATTGATGGAAATATTTCTATCGGTGTGGCGCGGGGTATCAACGGACTTATGATTGCTTTTGCTATTGCACTGGGTTTGTCGGTGGCGATGTTAATTTATCATATATAGAAAATTATGGAGATACTTCTATTATTCGAAAAAGGTGTTTGGGCGGGTTTTGCAGCCCTTGGCTTTGCGGTATTGTTTAATGTTCCGGTACGTACGCTCTTCGCTATCTGGGCTTTGGGCGCAATTGGTGGCTTTGCCAAATATTCGACCATGAGCTTGGGATTGGATATTATCTCGGCTTCGTTAATCGGTGCGTCCTTGGCAGGTACGTTGAGTATTCCTTTGGCACACAAGATTCATGCACCACCCGTAATATTCTCTATACCAGCGGTTATACCCATGGTTCCGGGAGCTTTTGCCTATCGGATGATTCTGGGCTTGCTCAAAATGTCGGTAGGAAAAGATATTGTAGCCAACAACGAATTGATGGTGTCGGTGGTGCAAAATGGCATGAAAGTGATTTTGATACTGCTCTCGCTGGCTGTAGGTGTGGCGGGGCCGATGCTGATTACGCGCAGAGAATCGGCCAAAAGAATTCGTTTGCCCAAAATATAAAGCCTTATTATTCAGACACAAAGCCCGACATTGCCTCTGTGCAGTATCGGGCTTTTGTTTTTTAGGGGCAGATTTTTAACTAAAATATGCTGTATAGCATGACAAGGTGTGAGAAATTAAAATATATTTGTTAGGACTCATCCTTAAATTATGTCAGACATTCTATCCAATTTCAATCAGCCCGAAAATTACCTCTACGTGCTGTTCATTTTACTTTCCTTGGGCTATTGGCTCATTACTGTATTTGGTTTTCTGAGTATCTCTGCGCTCGATGGTTTGTTTCATCTTGATTTGTCGCACGACATTGATATGGATCACGATTCGGCAGGATTGTTGGAATCGACACTCAGCTTTATAGGCGTAGGAAAAGTTCCTGTTACACTTATAGTTACGGTGTTTATGCTGATACAAGGTGTGTTGGGAATTATCATGAACGGATTCATTTTATCCTTAGTGACGAATATGTATCTTTCGTGGATTCTTGTAATTGTGGGTTTTGTGGCCACATTTGCTGTCGCATTGTTTGCCAGCGCGTGGTTTATGAAACTCTTCTACCCGCTTTTTCGGGACTATGGGCAGGCCGATAAGTCCCAGAGCCTCGTAGGGAAAATGGCGAAAGTTTCTACGGGGACTTTGAGTTCTCAGTTTGGTCAAGCATACGTGAAACTAGAGAATGGCGAAACGGCAGAGATTTCCGTACGACTTAACGACCCAGAACGTACGCTCAAATATGGCGACCAGATACTCATAACAGACTATTCTGAAACTCGAAATATTTACACCGCAGAAGCATATTCGGTGCTAGAAAACGAATAATCACACAAAAAACCATATTCACTTTAAACCATGATTATGTTACTCATTGTTCAATCAATTACCGAAAACCCAGTATTTATTTTGGCTGGTCTCATACTGCTCTTTATGCTGGTATTGGGCGTGCTAATTAGTAAATTCTTGCGCAAGGCAGCCCCTGGTACTGCGCTGATAAAGACCGGATTGGGGCTTACAATTGCAAAAGTTTCTACCAGTTCGGCTATTATTATCCCCTTGCTGCACCGTGTAGAAATTATCGACCTTACCGTAAAACCGATTCGCATACATCGCCGTAAACACGACAGCCTTTCTTGTGCCGATGGTATTCGGGCAGAAGTTGAAGTCGATTTTTACATCAAAATTAACCCTATTGACGAAGACATTCGCAAGGTAGCCAACTCCATAGGTTGTGGCCGTGCATCGTCTATTGAGAGTGTGCGCGAATTATTCGAGGCTAAGTTTAGCGATGCCCTTAAAACGGCAGGTTCTAAATTGAGTTTCGACCAACTTTTCCAGAATCGGAAAGAGTTCAAAGACGAGATACTAAAAGCGCTGGGGCAAGAAGGCGACCACGAGGTGGTACTCAACGGGTACCGACTCGACGATGTGGCGATTCAGTATCTTGAACAACTGTCACTTAGCGAACACGACGACAACAACGTACTCGATGCACGCGGTATCAAAGAGATCGCACACCGTACGGCTGCTGAGGCTGAATCGGCCAACCAAAGGCTCAACGAAAAAACGACACGTATTGCAGAACAGAATCAGGAGGCTGAAACACGCCAGCTCGAAATTGTGCAGGATCTGTCGATGAAACGTGCACGCCAAGAACGTGAGATTCAGGAAATACAATCGCGTGAATTGTCTGCTGCAAAAAAAACCATTGAGGAACAGAATACCTTCTCGGAAACTGCCGAAATTGAACGCAAACGCTCTATTGAGATTGCGAATCAGAACATGCAGGAACAAATTAAGGTGAAAGTAAAATCGCGCGAAATGGCCGAATTAGTGGCCGAAGAAGATAAGATTAAAGCCATTGAACTTGCCAAAATTCGCCGTGAAAGTGAAGTTGCCGAACAGCTCAAAGAAAAACTAAGCATGCTCGAACAAACAGCCGTACAGGAAGCGCAGAAAATACGCGCGGAAGAACAGGCTGTTACTGTGCGTGAAGTAGAGAAAGCAAATCGCGAAAAACAAATCGAACTTATTAGTGCCGAAAAACGTGCGAGTACACAGCTCATTGCACAACAAGTTTCGGCAGATAGCAAAGCCTACAACTTACTTAAAGAATCGGAATCGGCATTTACAGCTGCTAAATTCAACCTCCAATCTGCTGAAATAGAGGCAAAAAAAGAAATTATTGAGGCCGAAAAAGAAGCAAAAAAAGACCTTCTTGCGCGTAACGTCGAAACCGATGAACAAGCCTACAAACTCATAACCGTGGCACAAGCCAGCTTAGAGGCTGCAAAACTCGATTTTGAAGCCGCCGAGAATCGTTCGGAAGCCATACGCCGCATCGGTTTGGCCGAGGCTGAAATCAGACGCGCACACCTCGAAGCCGAAAATAGCATAGGTAAAACCAAAATACTCGCCGACTCTATCAAAACGTTGATTCCGCTTCTTCCAGAAATTGTGGAAAAACTCATGGCTCCAGCAGAACATATCGACAGTATTAAATTCCTGCATATCAATGGTATGAACAATGGAGGAAGTTCCGATTCCAACGGATTGGCAAGCACCAACAGTAGTTCGCCCATGGGTGGAATTATGAACACACTGATGAATGTGGGCCTCGCAATGCCTATGATAAAAGAGATAATTCGCAGCCTAGGCAACGACTCTGAATTTGGCGACATTATCAGCTCGCTTAAAAAAGCTCCCGGTGGCAAACAATTGCTCGATTATATCGAAAAATTTGGTAGCCAAACCGCCGAAGTGATAGAAGATTAAACTCACTGCCACAAACAAAATACCCCATTCCAGTTTTTTTTTCTGAAATGGGGTATTTTTTTATAAAAATATAAGAAACTTACAATTTTTTTATCCCGTTACAATCTGCGGCTTTTGCCTCGAAAATACTGATAGCATATCCCCCACCCGATGCACAAAACTGTGAAAGTTTCGATTTCTTATTCACCACAAACTTCCGAATTTCGTAGGCCTGAGAATTTGTGCGATAATCTGCATTTTTCGCATCGGAATATACCGTGGCAATATATTGCTTGTCAGCATCGAGGAAACTAAAGTCGATCGCCGAAGTTCTCGATTTGTCACTACATACACTACCCACAAACCATTTCGAGCTACCCTTTGCTTTTCTAGCTACGGTGATATATGCACCTGGTTCAGCCTCAAGGTATTGGCTCTCATCCCAATCTATAGCCACATCTTTTATAAACTGAAAAGCATCGGGGAATTTTTTGTAATTCTCGGGCAAATCGGCAGCCATCACCAGCGGACTGTACATCGTAAGGTACAAACCCAACTGATTCGCAATCGTGCTCGACACATGCCCATGGTTGTATTTGTTCAATTTGCTCAAATCGGTTTCAAAAATACCTGGGGTATAATCCATTGGCCCACCCACCAAACGCGTAAACGGCAGGATGGTAACATTCGTAGGTGCCACACCATCGAACGCATGATACTCCGTACCCCGCGCAGATTCGTTGCCAATCAGGTTTGGATACGTACGACAAATACCCGTTGGGCGCACTGCCTCATGTGCATTCACCATAATTTTATATTCGGCAGCCTTTTCCACAGCGAACATATAATGGTTCACAATCCACTGACTGTAATGGTTTTCGCCTCTGGGTAAAATATTACCCACATAGCCACTCTTCACGGCATCGTATCCGTTGTCTTTCATGAACTTATACGCCTTGTCCATGTGTCGTTCGTAATTCCGTACCGACCCGGAAGTCTCGTGGTGCATAATCATTTTCACACCCTTAGCCTTTGCATAATCCCGAATTTCAGGCAAATTGAAATCCGGATAAGGCGTTACAAAATCGAACACATAGTCTTTCGAATGCCCAATCCAGTCTTCCCAACCCACATTCCAACCTTCCACCAGCACCCCGTCGAAACCATTTTCGGCAGCGAAATCAATGTATTCCTTTACATGAGCTGTCGTAGCACCATGATGTCCACTAGGTTTAGCTTTTTCAAAATCTGTCACGCCAAGTTGTACAGAAGGTAATTCGTCGGTATAAGACCACGAGCTTTTCCCAGTAATCATTTCCCACCAAACACCCACGTATTTCATCGGATGAATCCACGAAGTATCCTCAATTTTGCAAGGCTCGTTTAGGTTCAGCGTTATTTTCGAGG
>JBDKHP010000179.1:0-6606 GCA_039797645.1 Bacteroidota bacterium | reverse complement strand
TACCATATCGACGGGACGGTTGCGGAGTGAGCCTTCGCCATTTAGAGTTACAGTTCCGTTGGCAAGCGAAGATATGGGGGTGAACATTCTGACACTCAACCCAGCTTCGCCGCAGTTTACTTCGTTGGGGGAAATGATTCCGTTACTGGTAATTTGCAAGTAATCTTCCTCTTGGCTAACAACTGCTCCCAAACGTTCAATTATTTCGGTTGCAGCGTCGCTGTCGTTGTTGGAACTTAGTTTGTAGAGTCGGGTGGTGCCATTAGCTAAAAGTGCCGCAGCCAAGGCCCGTTGTGCCATACTTTTTGAAGCAGGGGCATCTATAGTTCCACTAATTACCGAAGGCTGTATCGATTTCTTCATATATTTTGCTTGCAATTTGTTCGGTGGTGTAATTCTCTGCGTTAATCATTACATCTGCAACAGATGCATATAGGTGCGCTCTTTCCACAAAAAGTTCTTTGGCTTTTGCTAATGGGTCTTCAACTTGTAACAACGGACGTGAGCCAGGTTTCATTCGTGCGATAACTTGTTGTGGCGAGGCACTCAACCATATAACACAGGTACGGCGTGCAAGCATATCGCGGTTTTCGGGTTTTAGTACGATTCCACCGCCACAAGCTATTACGGTATTGGGGCGTTTTAAGAGGGAATCTAAGGTTTTGGTTTCTTTGTCTCTGAAAGATTTTTCGCCTTCGGTTTTGAAAATTTCTGAGACAGTTTTGTTGTATTTTTTTACAATCGCAATGTCGGTATCTTCAAATTTTAGATTGGTATTTTCGGCGATATAATTCCCCGTAGTCGATTTACCCGAGCCCATCAGCCCAACAAGCGATAGGTTGTAATTCTTCTTGGAAAGCTTCTTAACTTGTAAGGCTTCGTACATGAGTTCCGTATCTATTTCTGTTTCAAAGAACAGCTCTGCTGCGGGTGCTGCCTGATTTACGAGCCAGTCGATACCCGAAATTACTCTACATTCGCGCTTGGTAGCGATTCGCTGAAGTGTTGAAGATTTGTAGTTGGCATCGAAAACTACCATTTCTGGACGTAGCCAATTGGGGTCGATCATGCAGATGTCTGCGCTGAGAGTAGATATGAAAATGTCGGCTTCTGATAGTTGTACTTCTAAATCGTCTAAACTTGCAGATTGTATTGCAAATTCGGTAGCAAGTTTTTTCGCCTTTTCAAACGTTCGATTTATTACCGTTACCGTAGCACCGAGTTCTTTCAGTGCATAGATTACTGCCCTTGCAGCACCACCTGCGCCCAATACAAGGCAGTTTTTAGCGGTACAATCTACTCCGTAACGGGCCAAAGATCTTTGAATACCCAGATAATCGGTATTGTAGCCCGTAAGGATGCCGTTGTTGTTTACAATAGTGTTTATGCTGCCTATTTGTTGGGCGGCAGAATCTATAACATCTGCCAAAGAGAGCATATCTTCTTTGAATGGCGATGTAACGTTTAATCCGCGAAGCTGGTAAAGTTTAAGTAAGCCAATCGCTTCTTCCGCAGAATTGGCAGCCAGTCTAAAGTAAACGGCATCAATATTTTTTTGTTGGGTATAAAAATTGAAAATATCAGGGCTCTTGCTGTGTAAGATTGGTTTCCCTGTAACGGCTAATATTTTCATAGCTACTTTGCTTTTTCTAAAATTGCGTAAAGTTCGCGAAGTTCGGTTGTGGTTAATTGCCCAGGGGCGGTCTTCTGGCCATCGTCTGGAGCTGCAAATGTGAATGGAGCACCCAGTAGTGGCGCTGATATGCGGGTTACTTTGCCCAAATCGCCCATCCCAAGGGCTACTATTCCTGTAAAATGTGAGTACAAACCTAAGATTCGGGCTGCATCTTTGTGCGAATTTACCGTACATGCCACTTTTGCCACATCAGCACCTTCATCAAAACATTGTTGCACAATTGATTCGAGTTCAATGCGCACGGGTGTACGTAGATAATCGTGATAGGATATAATAAGTTCAGCTTTCTGGTGGGCAGCCAAACGTACGGCCTGCTTACTTTCCGATGGACACTCGATCTCGATATCAACCCAACTGGCGCCCCATTCAACGGTTTTGCAAAGTAACAGAACCCTTTCAGCTTCAGTTCTTTTGTTGCCCGGACGGCAAGTTGATACGATTGAGGCTTTACTTCCACGTATAAGTTCTTCGAGTTGCGAATCGGAAAAATCAAGACTATCAATTCGTAATTCTACCATTTCACAAACAGCAAGTAAATCTTTAACCTCTTGGAAGTTCATGGATGCAATGCTGGTACAAATCATCTGGGATATATTTTGGGTTGTTGAATGCTCCGCTAGTTGGCAATTCTGTTGTTTGAAAAAAAGACAATAGTTGGTTATAACGCACTATATTACCAACTATTGTCGTAAATCTAAGGGTGTATCTAAGACGAAGTTAAATCTTCGTTCATAATTTTACTCTGACGATTAATAGACTCTTGGTGTACCGCTTTGAGGTAACGATCTAAAAAGGCTTCGCTCAACCCACGTTTCAAGCCATCCTCGCGACGGTGTTGGGTAATTTCTTCCCATCTGCCCGACTGTAAGATTGTCATATTATTCTCGCGTTTGTACATACCAATTTGGTCAGCAATGTCCATACGTCGGCAAATATTATCCATCAGAATATCGTCTAGTTTATCGATTTGTGCACGTAGATCTTCCAAAGACTCCATTACTTTAGGATCTTCCGGACGACGGTGGCGAACAACCAAACGATCGAGAATACTTCTCAGACCTTCTGGAGTAACTTGCTGCGACGCATCACTCCAAGCTTTCTCTGGCGTAATATGCGTTTCAATCATTAAACCGGTGTAGTGTAAATCCAAAGCTTTTTGCGAAAGCGAGAACAAAAACTCTCTGTTACCAGCCATGTGGCTTGGGTCAGCAAAAATCGGAAGATCGGGTAGTTTCTGCATCAGGTCTATTGCCAACTGCCACTGCGGCGGATTTCTGTAAGGAGTCGTATCGTACACAGTAAAACCACGGTGAATAGCACCCAATTTTTTGATGCCTACTTTGTTAAGACGCTCAAGTGCCCCCATCCACAACGATAAGTCGGGGCTTACCGGATTCTTAACCAAAATTGGTATATCCACACCTTGCAATGCATCGGCAATTTCTTGCACAGCGAAAGGGTTCACTGTTGTTCGCGCACCAATCCAAAGAAGATCGACACCATATTTAATAGCTTCGTACACATGTTTGGCATTTGCCACCTCTGTACCAACTTTCATTCCTGTTTCCTGACGTACTTTCTGTAGCCAAACCAAGCCTTCTGCACCAACGCCTTCAAAGCTATTCGGACGGGTACGTGGTTTCCAAATTCCAGCACGGAATATCGTTACGCCTTGAGCAGCTACTTGTCTTGCAGTTTCCATTACTTGCTCCTCAGTTTCGGCACTACAAGGGCCAGCGATTACAATCGGACGCTGAGACGACTGAAAACCCCATTCTGAAACAGGGATTAAATCTAATTTAATGCTCATTGTATTTAGTTTTTATTTTCAGATTTTTGAATACTTAATAAGATTCTTTGTTTCGCCTCGCGCAACATATCCAAATTGCTGCAAAGTGAGAGACGTATATACTGGAAGCCTTGCGAGCCAAAGATATGCCCCGGAGTGATAAAAACATTCGCTTTATGCAAGAAAAATTCCGAAATCGCCTCTCCAGACTCCCATTCATTTGATATTTTTGCCCAGACGAACATTCCAGTTTGTTTCGGATCTACCTCTGTCCCAATTAACTCAAGAATTTCTAACGCCAATTCCTTCCGATGCTGATACTCTTTGTTGATAGCAGCAAACCACTCTGGCCCTGCCGTAAGAGCTTTAGCTGCCGCAGATTGCATCGGGCGAAACATACCGCTGTCCATATTACTTTTCACGCGCAATATATAGGCTAAATGTGCTTCGCTACCAGCAATCATACCCATGCGCCAACCTGCCATATTGTGCGATTTACTCAACGAATTCAACTCAATAGCCACATCCTTTGCACCCGGTACCGACATGATACTCAATGGAGTAGGGTTAAGAATAAAACTGTAAGGGTTGTCGTTACAGATCAGAATATTATGTTTCTTCCCAAAAGCAATAAGTTGCGCGTAAACCTCCATCGAAGCAGGCGCACCGGTGGGCATGTGCGGATAATTCACCCACATCATTTTAACGCCTTCCAAGCAATTAGCTTCAAGCTCCTGAAAATTTGGATACCAATTGTTAGACGCGTCTAAGTTATAAGGCACAAGTTCAGCACCCACCAATTTACTCACCGAACTATATGTTGGGTATCCCGGATTTGGAATCAACACCTTATCTCCTGGGTTGATGAAAGCCATCGAGATATGGAAAACGCCTTCCTTAGAGCCCATCAGGGGCAAGATTTCCGTCTGTGCAGAAAGCGTTACACCGTAATATCGCAAATACCAATTTGCATAAGCCTCCCGCAACTCGGGAATGCCAATATAACTCTGGTAGGCATGTACATCAGGGCGAAGAGCCTGCGTGGCCAATTCCGTTATTGTCTCAGCCGAAGGTGCCAAATCCGGACTACCAATGCCTAGATTAATCACTTTTTTTCCAGCGGCATTCATTTCTGCAATTTGCTTAAGCTTTATAGAGAAGTAGTATTCGTGTACCTCTGCTATTCTTTGAGCGGGTTCCATAGTGTCAAAATTCTCTGAATGGATATATTATTTATGTCCGTTTTGTAAATCACCTCTTCTATACTCACCCATAATTTCCAAATTACGAGAAAGAGGTCTTATCGCACTGATAGCCTGAGAGTAACGCAAATAATCGTCAAAAATAAGATCGACATAAAACATATACTCCCATTCGCGGCCCACAATCGGCGACGACTGAACTTTCGTAAGGTTCATACCATGATACGATAAAATAGAAAGCACCTGAGCCAAACTCCCCGATTCGTGGGGCAAGGCAAACACCAACGACGCTTTACTAATCTGCCCCAAAGGCACATCAGACTGTGCATTTTTGTCAGACAAAATAAGAAACCTTGTATAGTTCCGTTTACTGGTTTCAATACCCGAAAACAAAATTTCAAGGCCGTATAATTCAGCCGCCAATTTGCTTGCAATTGCAGCCATACCCCGAATGTTATTATCCGCTATATACTTGGCACTCAAAGCCGTATCATCGCTCTCTACCAATTTAATATGCGGATATTGCGCAAAAAACTTCCGACACTGCCGAATCGCCATCGGGTGGCTCTGCACCTCCGTAATATCCGCAATACTCTGCCCCGGCAAAGCCATAAGCTGGTGCTCTATCCGCAGGTACTGCTCGCCCAATATTTTTAAATTCGACTCACGAAGCAATACATAATTGCCCAGCAAGCTGCCAGCTATAGAATTTTCAATCGCAAGAATTGCCCAGTCAGCCTCGCCACGATCTATCACAGCAAATAAGCCCTCGAATGTTTCGCAGGGTATGATAGGTGTATTCTCGTTGTTAAAGTACTTTATCGCAGCTATTTGGTGGAAAGCACCATAGCCCCCTTGAATTGCTACTGCCATAAGTTCATTTGCTGTTTTAGATTCCATATATACTCTATTTAAAAAAAAATCCCGGTTTTTCGGCCGGGATTAAGTACTTTACAAAAATGCAATATCACCCCTTTCCGCTCTGAAGCCAGTAAAAAAAACAGAAACCAAAAAAGCTAAATATTGAATTCTTGTATGCCATTTTTTGTTTATTTGTGACCATCCAAAGATAAATATTATTTTGCAAATATAAAACGGCATCCCATTCCGACTTACATTTTTTTATCTGAACACCTGCCCAACTATAAAATTATAAGCAAGCGAAATAAAATCCTACAATGTCGCAATTCATCCAGCAAAACCAAGCAACATTACCCCGCCCCCCAATAACCACCCGAATCATAAAAAAATAAAAAATAAGGATAAGGAGCTGTAGCCCAACAATATTTGTAATAGCGGCTACCGGCTCTTAGCAGTAGTCCTCGCAACGGGAACCACATCACTTGGCCGCCTAAGTTTTTCAATTTGAGCGCGGTACAAATGGCCACTCCACACGTGCTGTGGGCTACTTGCCGCGATCCGGGCTAGTTCGGTCGGCTGCACCATCTGTAACGCCGTAGGCACCCAGGGCCAAAACTTTTACTTGGCCTGCGGCCATGCAGCACTTTGTGCAACACCCAAATCCAAACGACACACCTGAACCATTTTACCACCTGCCAACAATCCAAAACCAAAGAAAGACCAGCAAAGCAGCATCAGCTGTGAAAAATAATATGAAATCTCAGAAAAAAAGCGTTTTTTTGCAGTACGAAAAAAGGGCATACTCTGCCCCCAGCGGCGAAGGGCAAAACCAGCATGAAACAAGCATCAGCACTCAGTTCAGAACACTACCAAACCAACGAGGCACTCTCAATGGCCGAAGACTTTGCGCGGTTTACCAATCGGAACATATTTCTCACAGGTAAAGCAGGCACAGGTAAAACCACCTTTCTATACCATTTACGCCAATCATGCAACAAACGAATCGTCGTAGTAGCACCCACGGGTGTTGCAGCCATTAATGCCGCAGGCGTTACCAT
>JBDKHP010000178.1:0-5273 GCA_039797645.1 Bacteroidota bacterium | reverse complement strand
CGCAAGCCATTACTTCTACGAAATTGGCTTCAGTGCGGCCTGCGGCGATGTTTTTCAGCTCGCGAATGTTGGCTTTGTTGATGCCGTTGATTACCATCGGGCGGAAGGCATCGCTGCCTTGTAAATGGTGGGTTATGGCTTGTGTGAGTCCGCTTTGGGCGGCAAACCAATTGCCGTAACTTGCTGTGTGGGTGTCGGTTTCTGTGCTGCTTAATTTTAACAGGTTGATGCCCCGTGCTACGAAGAGCGCACCGAGTTCTTCGAAATTTATGACGTGGTCTATTTCGGAGTACTGCAAGGCTTCTTGTTGTTTGGCAATGCAAGGGCCTATGAAAATGGTGTGTGTGTCGGGGTTTTGTTGCTTGGCGCGGCGTGCGGTGACAACCATCGGCGAAGGTGTGTGCGATATTTGGGGCACAAGTTTCGGGATGTGCTTTTCGGCCAGCGATACGTAGGCCGGGCAGCAGGAACTCGTCATGTACTGTGCGCCTTCGTCGAGGCGTTCTTGTAGCTCTTTGCTTTCGAGGGCAACTACCTCTTCGGCACCTGTGGCCACTTCGTGTACGGCATCGAAACCCAAAGCTTTGAGTCCGGTGAGTAATTGTTCGCGGCTGCTCTTGAATTGCCCCCAAATGGCTGGGGCTACCATGGCTGTGGTGTGGGCCTCTCGGTTGCGGAGTTTGTGTATGAGTGGTACTACTTGCGACCGCGACATAATAGCTCCAAATGGACAACTTGTGACACATTTGCCGCAACTTATGCACAAACTATGGTCTATTTGTTCAATGCCGCGTTCGTCTTGCGAAATTGCGCCCACGGGGCAGGATTCTTCGCAGGGAATGGGCACAAAGACAATGGCATGGAAGGGGCATTCTTTTTGGCAAAGACCGCAGTTTACGCAGGTTTTGGGGTCGATAAGTGCCTGTCCGTCGCGGAAACTGATGGCGTCTTTCTTGCACGAATAGCTGCAAGTACGGGCCAAACAGCCTCGGCAGATATTGCTTACGAAATAGTTGACGCGGTGGCAAGAGCTACAAGCCTCATCGACCACGGTGAGTGTATGTGTGGGCTTTTCGGGCTTAGCTTCGAGTTCTATAGCGTATTGGTAGAGCGATTTAAGTTCGTCGGTTTCGTCAGCTACATCGTAGCCTAAAAGTGCCATGAGGCGGTAGCGCATTACGGCCCTATCTTTATGGATGGAACTACGGAAAGGTACACTTCCCTTGGGTGCCATTTCGATAGGGATGCGGTCGATGGCTTCGGGGTTTTTATTCCAGATATTGTGTGCCAAACGTGCGATGAGTTCGCGGCGAATAAGCATTGCGTTGTTAGTGTATCCCATTTTCGAGCTGGTGTTTAATTATATGCATTACTTTGGCCAGGGTGGCTTGGTCGTATAAAGTGCCGTCTATTTCCACAAAGGGTGGTTTTTGGTCGGGAATTTGGTTGCAAGCTTCTAGGCAGTTTGCACCTTTTATATCGACAAGATCTTTCCATTGGTGCGGCATGAGTTCTTCGAGCATGTCGAGGGCTGCGCCGCCCATTACGTGGCAAAGGGTGCCAAAACAAATACGGACTTCTACTTTTGTGGCCATTTGTGCAGTATTTAGTGATGTTCGTTGTTCAGATAAAATGCATTTGTACTTCTTTAAGGAACTTCCCCTCTAGCAATGCGACGATCTTTTTCACCACATTGCGGCGTATTTCTAACTCTACTGGGAGCGATGGATCTTGGTGCGCGTTGTTTATTTTTGTACCCAGAATAAACACGATGATGTCGCTCTCGAAAAACAGCCGTACTATTTCTGCCGCTGGGTCGGTCTCTTGTATTTGGCTGGACTTGAGCTTTTCGAGATAATACACCACTTTACCCAAGGTGATAATGCCTTCTGTAATGAGGTCGAAACCTTCCATACGCGAAGACGGCGGAAGGTGCGACACGCTGTCGAGGCTTACTTCGATCTCGCGGTTGAGTGCGCGGGCAATTATTTGCGAGGTTGTGCCGCCACATACGATTTTATGTCCTTGGAAACTCTCGACCTGTTTCACGTAGGCAGCATCGCGCGATTTGTCGAACGGAGGTCCGGTGCAGACGAGCATTTTTCGGGGGTTGCGGAAGTATATCACCGCACACGATGTGTCGTCGCGATGCTTCAGCGTGTCGTTGACGTAAGAGCGTTCCACAATTTTGCGCGAAAGTTCGCTGGCCGAAAGTTTGGGGTTTTTCGCCAACTGATCTGTTGCAAATTGGGTCACTCCCTCGGCTTCCCAACCAAAGGGCATGGATTTCGTGCCAATGCCCGACTGGCTCACCCCGTCGGTGAAGCAGATAATACGATCTTCTTTCTGCGCGGCAAAACTGTAGGAATTAAGTTCCCGGGTTTTACCGTCGAACGTCTGGAAGCAAATCTTCTCGTACTTGGGCTGCCACTGTTTACCGCCACGCATTACGATACTATTGGGGTTGCCGTACTCCACAACCTTGGTTTCGCCACCCGGTTCTATGTCGATAATGGTAAAAGTGGCATAACTAATCTGACGCACAGAGTCGATCGGCAGCGTCCGCATGATAGATTCTGCGGTATATTGAATCGGTTCGTTTCGTTCGGTGAAACAGATGGCCATCGTGGCTGTCATTGTGGCAAGTACGTTGGCTTTAATGCCCGAACCCAAACCGTCGGAGAGTGTAGCGACAACCCGCTGTTCGCTTTTTATCTTTTTCGAAACGAAGTAATCGCCACAAACGGGTTCGTGGCTTTTACTTCGCAAACAAGCATCGACTTCTACAAAAAAGGAGGTATTGCTCATCGTAAATCCTCCGTATTTCCTTGGTAATTATTGATTTGTCGTTGTTCTTTGCTCAAAGGTTCGGCAATAGAATTGAGCATGGAGTCGGTGTAGGCAGCCGTTTCGCCAAGGAGTTGCGCAATGGTCTGCACCGTTTCCAGATTCCTGCGCATCAGTTCTTTCGCACGTTCGCGAATAAAATGACTCTGCATTTGTGGTTCTTGCAGGTTCTGAATAATACCACAGACTATTTTATGCTTCTGAATCGTAAACACCGAAATATGCAGGTGTTGGCTATCTTCCACCACATCGCGCACAATCACCTCTTCGCCTGTAAGAAGTAGCGAGGAAAAAACCTTGTGAAACGATACCAATTTGGTGATGTCAGCACCTTCCAAACCGGGATTAATCTCAAAAATATCGACCATTTCGGGGCTCAAAAGTTTGGCAAAGCTGATGTTCGATTCTACGATTCGGAGTTTGTCGTCCACGATCACCACCCCCGATGGAATCTTGTGTAAAAGAACCGCCGCTTTGCCGCTTGCAATTTGGCGCATATAACTCACACACATATACTTCTCTGCCTTACCATCGCGCAGGGCAGCACCAAAACGTAAACAAGTATCGTAGCCGCACCCACCACAGTTAATGTCGTCTTTGTCCGTAAGTTTACCCACTTGCTCCAGCGATTCTCGGAGTTCTTCGTCGGTGTAGATTGTGGGTTGTGTGGCCACTTTGGTATCAAAATTCCGCCAAAGCGTGTCGGGGTAGTAGAACCTGAAATCACCCGCGTTTGACGTCGTATGCGCAATCACCTCTTGGCGTTTCACCAGCGCCGCATTTTGGTTGAAAGTGCCCGGCCCTTTTACACAACCGCCACGGCAGGCCAGAAGTTCGAGAAATAATTTGTGAGGCGTTTTCAGTTTATCCAAATCGCGCAAAATCTCTTGGCTGCTGTCGAAGCCCGAAAATGCCATAAACTCAGCATCTACCACACTGGTTTGTTGGGAAATACCGCGTATCATGCCACCGTCTATAGGGTAAAAACAGCCTTCGTGTGCAACCTGCGGCTCAAAACCCGTGTGCGATTCGGGCAGGGTGCTGGGCATAATTCCCCGTTCGGCGAACCACTGTTTCAGATCCTTGAACGTGAGTGCCACATCTATGTAATTGTCGCCGCCATCGAGTTCGCATTTTTTTGCAATACACGGGCCAAAGAACACCACATGCAATGGCGTCTGGTAATAAGCACGAAGCATTTTGCCGTGTGCTTGCATGGGCGAGAGTATAGGGGTAAGTTTTCCCAAATGCTCGGGGTGGTATTTCTGCACCAATTCAACCACCGACGGGCAAGCAGATGAAATGAAAACGCCAGATTCTTGCGCATCGAGAAATTCAGCCGTACGCGCCGACACCCATTGCGCACCCAATGCCGTCTCCGAAATATAAGTAAATCCCAGTCTTCGTAATGCTTCTATCAATTGCAAAGGCGAGCAGTCGTCAAAATCGCCCACAAACGAAGGCGCAAGGGACACCGCCACCGCCACACCCGAAGCCAAAAGCTTACGCGCCACATCCACATCGTCGCGTATGGTTTTGGCATTTGCCGGGCAAACCTGCGTACAATGCCCACAATAAATACACAATTCCGAAACGATCGACGCATTGTGATCTTCGAGTTTTATCGCCTTCACAGGACACTCGCGCACACATTTGTAACAATCCAGACAATTGTTTTTTTCTGTGTAGATAGCTTTTAAGCGGTTCATACAGCCGACGCAAATATCTGATTAAGAATAGATTCTATATTGTCTTCGTGAATATCGTGGATAATTTCGCCGTTCACCTTAATATTGGGGCCATGCGTACATTGGCAAGAGCACAATTCCCCACGAAAATCGACACGATCGGTAAGATAATGGTCTTTCAAGTATTTTTTTATGAGGGCTAAAACGGTTTCATTTCCTCTCGAAAAACAAGAGCTACCCAAGCAGATGATAATTTTTGTGGTATCCATGGCGACTATTTTGTGTATCTAGTCTATTTCAAGCCTTGTGCCAATTACCACAATTAATTGTTTATTAACACTTTACGAGCAAACACATATTTACAGCAGCACTACGCCCGTCCTAAAATCTACCACATTACTCGCAACTCATGTCCCAAAAACTAACAGTGTCCTATTTTCGCACAGTGCCTATTGATCCGAACACAATTTGTGGGCAAAGCCCGAAAAAAAACTAGAGAAAAAAAAAGAAAAAATCAAAAAAAAGGATTTGGAGCGGGAGCGAAACACTACTTATATACGGCGGCTACCGGCTATCCGCTTGTAGTCCTCGCAAACGGAAACGCAACCACTTGGCCACGAAAGTATTTCAGTCAAAACCCTGTACCAAAGGCAATTCCGCGCATTGCGGTGGGCTACCGCTACTATCCGGGCTAGGCCGATCGGCAGCACCATTTGTAACGCCGTAGGTGCGCTGGGC